>CAZBQM010000017.1:0-6929 GCA_964494045.1 uncultured Rikenellaceae bacterium | reverse complement strand
TTCATGCAGCCGATGGGATTATCCTTGACCTTGAGGACTCGGTGGCGCCTTCCCGCAAGGATGAAGCGCGCATACTGGTCAGAAACGCACTCCGGCAGCTTGACTTCGGAGAGTCTGAGAGAATGGTGAGGATAAACCAGGGGAAAAGAGGCCTTGAAGATCTGGAGTCTATTGTTCCGCAATCTGTCAATCTTATTCTGATACCCAAATGTGATGACCCTGAAACGGTCAGGCTGGTTGACAACAGAATAAAAGAAATACAGTCAGTGTCAGGAACCGATGATCCGGTTCATCTTGTCCCCATCATTGAAAGTGCCCTGGGGGTTGAGAACGCTTTTGTCATAGCCACATCATCAGATAATGTTGTGGCTCTGTCAGTGGGACTTGAAGACTATACGGCTGACATTGGGGTTATGAGAAGCATTGAAGGGGCCGAGTCCCTTTATGCAAGGACCAGGGTCATCAACGCTGCAAAAGCTGCAGGGATACAGGCCCTTGATTCAGTATTCACGGATACGGCCGACATGGAAGGACTGGCAAAGAGCGTTGCTGTTTCAAAATCACTTGGCTTTGAAGGTATGGGATGCATCCATCCAAAGCAGATTGCTGCCGTTAAAAGAGGTTTTGCTCCGACTGAAGCTGAGATTGAAAAGGCAATGAAGATCGTAGCCGCATATACTGAGGCTGAAAGGAAAGGAATTGGAGTGATTGCCCTGGGTACAAAGATGATTGATCCACCTGTGGCAGCCAGGGCACTAAAAGTAATCGAGCTCTCGGTTAAGCTGGGACTTCTGCCTCCCGACCGGATGGAAGACCTGTCAGAAACACCACTTACTTAATCCCTTACAGAATGGCTGTTGAGACTGTAATTAACTATGCAGGGAGGGAGGTACCCCTTAGCATCAATGGGAAACCTGCTGTCCCTTTTCAGGGGGTTGGGAAATACCGGCCTTCCGGAAGGAAATATGCTCCGCCGATACCTTCGGCCATCGATTTTCCGACTGACGGAAACAAGCTGGTGCCAACGCTGGAAGAAGCTCTCAGACTATGTGGTATAAGAGATGGAATGACCATCTCCACCCACCATCATCTTCGCGATGGTGACCTCATCAGTAACAGGGTGTTCGAAGCTGCTCATGCCATGGGAGTCAAAGACCTGGTCTGGTTTCCTTCGGCTTCCTTCCCCTGTCACGAAACCCTTATCCCTTACCTCGATGATGGAACCATAAACAGGATAGAAGGCAGTATGAACGGACCTCTGGGAAGATATGTCTCGGAAGGCAGGATGAAGGGAACTGCGGTACTCCGTTCTCACGGAGGCAGGGTTCAGGCAATACAGGATGGTGAAGTAGTAATTGACATTGCTGTGCTGGCAGCTCCCTCAGCCGACAGTTTCGGTAATGCCCGCGGAACAGGAGGACCATCGGCATGCGGCGTACTGGGATATGCCAAAGCTGATTATATGTATGCCGACAAGGTTATTGTGGTCACTGATAACCTTGTTCCGATACCCTGCTTCCCCATGGAAATTGAGGGTAACTTCGTGGATTATGTGGTTGTTACTGACAAAATAGGTGTACCGGAAAAAATAGTATCTGGTACAACCAGGATAACCGGAAGTCCTGACAGACTGTATATAGCGGAACTGACGGCTTCATTCCTTGAAAAGACCGGTATTCTTCATGACGGAGTGACCATGCAGTCGGGTGCAGGAGGAACTTCTCTGGCAATAGCTGTCTTTGTAAGCGAGATAATGAAGAGAAAGGGATGGAAGGCAAATTTTGGTTTCGGAGGCAGCACCAGGTACATGGTTGAGATGCTTCAGAACGGGCAGATGGGATGCATCCTCGACGCCCAGGCTTTTGACCTTGACTCCGTTGTTTCGGCAGGAAAAAATCCGGGTCATATACCATATTCAGTATTTAATGCATATAATTACCATTCGAAAGGCAACCTGACGGGCATGATGGATATTATGATCCTTGGAGCCACAGAGGTGGATACCGCTTTTAACGGTAATGTTGTGACCCACTCCGACGGTTACCTGTTGCATGGCATAGGAGGATGGCAGAATTGTCTGAATGCAAGGAATGTAATCCTTCCTCTTCCGCTTTTCCGCGACAGGATACCTGTAATTGTTGACGAGGTTACAACCATGTGCGGCCCCGGTGAACTGATTGATGTGATAATCACTGAGAGAGGGATTGCGATAAATCCCCTGAGGAAAGACCTGACTGAAAGATGCAGGGGGACGGGATTGCCTTTAAGGTCTGTTCAGGAACTAAGGGACGAAGCAGTGAGGATATGCGGGAAACCTGACAAGCCACGCTTCGGAGAAAGGATAGTGGCAGCCATCAAATGGGTTGACGGAACGGTAATTGATGTAGTAAGAAATATAAAAACATAAGAATAAAATGGAACGGTTTAAGTGTTCAGTATGCGGATTTGTCTTTGATCCCTCACAGGGCGATATATTAAGCGGTATCGAGCCGGGTATCTCCTTTGTTGACCTGTCTTATGACTACAGGTGCCCGGTATGCGGAGCCGGGAAGGAAGAGTTTTTTATCTATGACTGATGGGATTCCTGCCTGCATGCTCCACCACTGACTTTATTCCAGGCTCGAAAATGATCTGATCACGTCAATAAGCAGATCCCAGAACATGCTTACCGTTTTAATCTCAATTTTCTCCTCAGGTGTATGGGCACCCCTGATAGTGGGACCAAATGAGATCATGTCAATCCCCGGATACTTCTGAAAGATCAGTCCGCATTCAAGACCTGCATGGATGGCCCTGACAAGTGGTTCCCTGCCGAAGAGCCTTGCATATGACTCCCTCGTCATCTTCAGGATCGAGGACTTCAGGCTGGGATTCCAACCCGGGTAGCCGTCAGAATGCACAACTTCAGCCCCGGCAAGGCCGAGACATGACCCGACCATACCTGCAGCTTCGTGTCGGGCCGACTCCACCGAGCTTCTCTGTGTTGTGATAATCTTTACCAGGTCGTATTCAACGAATTTTACTGAGGCAAGGTTTGTTGATGTCTCAACAAGATCTTCCATTTCCTTCGACCATGCCAGAACCCCGTGAGGACAGCACGAAAGCAGGGAAAGAAGTTTTTTCTGGTCGTCATCATCAAGTACAGTGGCAGGAATATCGTCTGCGGCCGCACTAATCTTAAGGTCCTTTTCCAGATCACCGAACTCATCGGAGATCATTCTGCTAAAGCCGACAATCCGGTCCATTACCTTTTCTTTATCGGCCCTGTCAATCACTATGGTGGCGAAAGCCTCCCTGGGGATTGCATTCCGGAGATTACCTCCGTCAAACCTGTCAAGACCCAGATCGAATTCTTCAGTCAGGCTAAGCAAAAGTCGGTTCATCAGCTTGACAGAGTTTCCGAATCCCTTATGGATCTCGTCACCGGAATGTCCGCCTCTGAGACCGGTAATTGAAACAGCCAGGGCTTCAGATCCGGGACGGGTGGCTTTCCTTACCGTTTGAAGGGTTCCTACTGTATCCATTCCTCCCGCACAGCCTATAAAAAGAATTCCTTCATCTTCCGAATCGAGGTTCAGGAGTGTCCTCCCTTCAAAAAAACCGGGATCGAGGTTAAGAGCACCGGTCATCCCCGATTCTTCATCGACGGTGAAAAGACATTCAATCTTTCCGGCAACCAGATCGCTGTCGGTTAGTATGGCCATCTGCGAAGCTATTCCAATTCCGTCATCGGCGCCAAGAGTGGTCCCTCCGGCAGTGACCCATTCGCCCCTTACCTGTGGTACTATGGGATCAGATGACCAGTTATGGGGGTGACCAGCAATCTTTTCGCCTACCATGTCCATATGACTCTGGAGTACCAGGGCCTTTCTTCCCTCCATACCCGGAGAAGCTTCCCTTGTTATAAGGATATTGCCGGTTTCATCTTCCTTTGCCTTCAGATCATGTTTGGCAGCAAAGTCAAGAAGGTAACGGCGAATCATTTTTTCATTTTTACTTAATCGCGGGATTTTACAGATCTCTTCAAAGTAGATCCAGACTGAAGTGGGATTCAGATGACCTAGAATACTCATGTATTGTACATTTATCAGATACCGGGTAAATGTAGTTTTTTTTATTTACTCATGAAAGGACTAAAAAGGGTATTGCCTGCCAGCTGTTATATTGAAATTTCTTAAATTTGATATAGACGGATTGTTCTAATAATAAATGTTTTAGTTATGCCGGAACCTGTAATTGTCATTTTACCCGGAGACGGGATAGGTGCAATAGTGATGGACCAGGCCCTCAGAGTCCTCGATGCGGCAGGTTTCAAAGCCACATGGATAAAAGGTGATATAGGCTGGGATTTCTGGTGCAGGGAAGGAAACCCTTTACCTGAGAGGACAATTGACCTGTTAAGGAATCATAAGACCGCTCTTTTCGGTGCTGTCACCTCCAAGCCAGGGGATGAGGCATTGGCCGAACTGGATCCTTCCCTGAAAGGGAAAGGCCTTTCTTATTCGAGCCCGATAGTCGGGCTACGTCAGAGGTTTAATCTCGATATATGTATCAGGCCCTGCAGGACATACACCGGGAATCCTTTGAATTTCATAAGGAGAAAAAGTGATGGTTCCGTTGAAGAACCAGTGATCGACGTTGTCATCTTCAGGCAGAACACCGAATGTCTTTATTCAGGTGTCGAATGGACCAATCCCCCTGAACTGGTCCACAGGGCTCTTATGTCGCATCCTGCGTTTGCTGCAAACTTTGGCGATGTTCCTCCTGAAGAGATATCTGTCTCAGCCCGCATCTTTACCAGGAAGGCAACAAAGCGTATTCTGATGGCAGCCTTTACCTATGCGGCAGAGAATGGCTATCCTTCTGTGACTCTTTGTGAAAAACCAAACGTAGTAAGAGAAACATCGGGTCTTATGTGGAAAATGGCCAAAGAGATCGGGCAGGAGCATTTCCCTGAGATCAGGCTGATAAATTCAAATATCGATGCCCAGATGATGTGGATGACAAAAAATCCTGAAGACTACGGAGTTATTGTTGCCGGTAACATGTTCGGTGATATAGTATCGGATGGATTCGCGGGGCTTACCGGAGGATTGGGATTTGCAAGCAGCGCCCAGTTTTCGGCCGATGGTACAGCAGTCTTTGAACCTACTCACGGGTCAGCTCCCAAGTATGCCGGGTTCAAAACGCCGATAGTAAATCCGATAGCTATGATTGAATCAGCCTGCATGATGCTCGACCACCTCGGTGACAGGGAAACTGCCGCAAGGATAAGGAAAGCTGTTGCCCGTGTCGTGCTCGAAGGCAGGATAAGAACCTACGATATGATGAAGATGAAGGGAAACCAGGACGTTATTGAAAAAGGAGCAGCTTCTACCAGCGAAATGACAGATGAGATAATAAGAAAGCTCGGGTGACGGCAGAGAAGGGAAAACCTGAGAGAACACTGGAATAAAAGAAAACCAAACACGATGAGAGAGACAATTAACCGACTCTGGCCTGAACTGGAATGGATAAAAGATGACGACCTGAGGAAAAAAACAGCACTCGTCTGGGAGATGGCGCTCGAAAAGAGTGTACTGAATGAGGATGATCTCGGGAAGATCCCTTTTACTCTCCTTTGCGGACCCGGGCTTAAAGTAAGCTTTATGGCCCAAAAAAGATGTGTGGTCCATATAGCCGCTGAAAGTGGCAGAAAGATGAATGAATTCTTTGGCAGCGAAATGCCGGTTGATATGGACGTCCTGATCGCGGGAGCAATACTTGCCGATGTAGGAAAACTCCTTGAATATGAAAAAACCCCTGACGGCTCTGCCGTACAGGGGAAATATGGTAAGTATCTCAGACACCCCTTTTCAGGGGTTTCGCTTGCTGAACAATGCGGCATCCCCCCGGAGGTTTGTCATATCATAGCAACACATGCTCAGGAGGGGGACCTTGTTAAAAGATCAACCGAAGCTTATATAGTGCATCATGCTGACTTCATGACCTTTCTGCCGTTCAGGGAAGGTCTTTGATGAACACCAGGGAAAGTCCCTGGTGTTCATGGACAGCTTCTATCCAAGCTTCATCTTTTCTATCTCCTCGATATTCCTTTCGTTGGTGACTATCTTGGCTTCAGTGGTATAGAGATAGTCAATGAGATCATGGTATCTGTCCATAATCTTTCCCCTGACTATCTTCATCGTGGAGTTCATAAGGCCATTATCTTCAGAGAAGCTTTCGCGTAATACTCCTATTGCAACAGGCAGCCATCTCTGCGGGAACATATTGCCAAACCGGCCATTTGTACGGTATTCGTTAACTTCATTTTCGAGAAGAGTGAGTACCGCTCTTTTACCTTCATCTGAATCTGACGTGAGATTCCGTTCATCAAGGTATAATTTCAGGGCATGCTGGTTTGGAACAACAAGAGCAACCGTATAGGGCTTCTGGTTATTGTAAAGCATGCATTGATCAATATATTTCGATTGCTCTGAAATAGCTTCCTCGATTCCTTCGGGACTGAATTTCTCACCGTCGTCGGCAATAAGCAGACTTTTGAACCGGCCGAGTACATAAAGGAAGCCTTCCTTTGTCATATAGCCCATGTCGCCTGTATAGAGCCATCCGTCCCTGATAGTTTCTTTTGTTGCCGTTTCATTCTTCCAGTAGCCATGCATCACATTTCCACCCCTGATTACAATCTCTCCTTTTTCGCCAAGAGGCAGTTCGTTACCGTCATCATCACATATCTTAAGGTCCATATTGTTGACCAGGGTACCTGATGATCCAAGCCGGTGACGGCCTGCCGAGTTTGAAGATATTACAGGAGAGGCCTCACTCAGCCCGTAACCCTGGAACATCGGAATTCCAAGGGCATAGAAGAATCTCTGAAGCTCAATATCAAGAAGGGCGCCTCCACCAATGAAATAATCAAGTTCTCCACC
>CAZBQM010000016.1:32455-41479 GCA_964494045.1 uncultured Rikenellaceae bacterium | reverse complement strand
GTGGTGCAGTAAGACCTGGCGGAGGAGCAGCCCCGGATGCAATAAAAATCGGCGATCGCTACCTTATAATATATGGCGCAACCGGCGGTGGTCTGGGAGGCGGACATAATGGAAGAATTCTTACAATGTGGAATTCAACTCTTGACCCAAAGTCTCCCGGTTTTAAGTATTCAGAAGCTGTCGTTGTCGTTTCATCCGATGGTATTGAAGATAATGATGCAATCGATCCGGGACTTCTCCTTGATCCTACTGACGGGCGTCTATGGGTGACTTACGGAACCTATTTTGGCTTCATCCGCCTGATAGAACTTGATCCCGCAACAGGGAAACGAGTGGAAGGCAATAAGGCCATTGATATAGCAATAGATTGTGAAGCCACAACACTGATGTATCGTGACGGGTGGTATTATCTTCTTGGCACACATGGTACATGCTGTGATGGTGCAAACTCAACATATAATATAGTTGTGGGTCGCTCAAGAAAAGTAACCGGCCCTTATCTTGACAATATGGGAAGAGACATGTTAACTGGTGGCGGCAAGATGGTAGTTGCAGCCGGCGACAGACAAGTGGGGCCAGGGCATTTCGGACGTATAATTTCTGAAGTTGGAGTTGAAAAAATGTCGTGCCACTATGAAGCTGATTTAGATCAGGGAGGACGCAGCGTATTAGGCATCCGTCCATTGCTCTGGAAAAATGAATGGCCTGTTGCAGGAGAAAATTTCAAGGAAGGAACCTATGAAATTGAATCAGAAAGAAGAGGATATGCCCTCGAATTAGTGGTTGATTTTGTAAGAATGGCTGGTGGAATGCGCGGATTTGGACGTAATACCAGCGAACCGGTCAAACCCGTCCCGTCCCAGGAATTGGCAGATGTAATCGGCACATGGCCAAGCGGAGACATCGGTGTGAGAATGGGAGATTACATGTTCCGCCCCCATCAGAAATGGACAATTACCGCAGCTCCCGACTCAAGCGGTTATTTAGGAGGCCCGTATTATAAAATAGTAATTGCAGGAACAGAAAGGGCATTGGCAGCAACAGCTGATGCAGAAGTAATAACGGTTCCACAATTTACAGGCGCGCCCGAACAATTATGGCGAATCGATCAATTGACCGATGGCACATACAGGATAATGCCTAAACTGGTCCCGGACTCAAATGAGAAGTTGGCTCTGGTATCTATCGGAGATAGTACGCCGACACTATCAACGTTTGATATGAATAGTGACAATTCAAAATGGAATTTTAAAGCTCACTGAGAATTCATACTTACTGGAAGACGCAGGTTTAATTGCCTGCGTCTTTTTTTTGCTTAAGTCGGTAATCCTGACCACTCTCCAACAGCTCATGCACTTTACAACTGTCGGGCAACATCACACACGATCAATTATTGGGTGAGAGAAGCATAACCAATTCTTTCTCCCATTTTAACAGCGGTTTCATACCCCTTTGCAGTATTGATCAATATATCCTTATCAACACTTATTTTATTTTTTTCAAACAGCAATACTACTGTTGAGCCTCCAAATTTAAAGTAGCCTTTCTCGTCACCTTTCTTTACGGTACTTCCCTTATAAGTTTGTACAATGCTTCCTACCATAGTGGCACCAACTTCGGCCATAATAACATCACCAAACAAAGGATTTGAAATAATTGTATATTCTCGTTTATTCAAACAGAATATTTCAACCTTTTTACGTAAAGCAAAGGGGTTGACGGAATAATAGTCACCTTCAATCTTTTTGCCTGGAGTCAGATTTCCACTGACCGGGAAATGGAAACGATGATAATCGACCGGGGCCAGCCGGATGACAAGAAGGGTAGCATCATGGTATTTTTGTGCAAGAACGGCATTATCCAAAAAGGAAGATATATCAAAACGAAATCCTTTTATGATAAAATCAGATTGGCTTATATCGGCATAAGCCATGATTTTACCATCTGCGGGAGATATAAGAATATTAAAGCTGGTATCAACCGGTCTTGCATTATCCTTTAGTTTTCTGGTAAAGAAATCGTTAAAATTTTTAAACTCCTGTTCCTGGACACCGTTCATATCAATATCAAAATCTTCAATGAAGGGATTTATTCTTTTAGCTGATGAAGTGCGATCCATCATTTTACCATAGACCGATGAAACCAGCTTTCTCTTCGCCAGCGTCCACAAGGTTGCTTCTCCTATAGGATTGTTATATAACCACACCAGCCACTTTTCTCCTGCCACTTTTTCAGTTTTCAATTGCATGGTTTCTCTTTCGTAATATTGAATGGGATCCTGAGGCAGTGGTGGGAAGCAGGCAATAATGAGGATTATTGAAAGCAACAGCAAAATGATACCCCACCTCTTTTTTGTTTTGGTTATTTTCATAGTTGCTTTGATTGCTTTGAGAAGCAAAAATAAAACAATGTCCTTTATCGGTTGTTTACATATGAACAAATACGGGCACTTCCTGAGAAATACCAAAGACCTTCCACCACGCAGATATTATAGTGTTAATCAGCTGATTGTACATCCCTCAGCATGCCTTCTCTTTTTCTTTTTCTGCTTGCTACATATACCAGTACTGAAATTCCTGCAAATACGGATAAAAGAAGAATCTTTGTACCATTTATCAGATTAAGTTTAAGGCGCAGATCAGCTTTTTCCTGCAACGATGTTGCATCGTTTATCTGTTGAACAATATCTGCAGAAATCAGCTGCCTTATCACCGATCCATTATCGAGCGGCCAGCCCTGACCGCTGAAAAGTGACTGAAATGCAGATCTCCAGTCATTGCCTTCGGGGCTAATCAAAGCACCCAGAAATACAAGAATCAGAATTACGGGAGTTATATATTTTATAATATACTTATATATTACGGAGATATTAATATCAGCACCGCGGGTTATCTCAGCCCATCCTCTGTCGAGCCCGAATACCCAGGAGAATAGTATCATCTCTCCCATTGCAAAAACAACAAGTGAAATTGTACCTGTCCAGTAGTCGTACTGATCAAAAACACCATAATTAAAGAATAGCACTGTAGGCATTCCCAGCAGCAGCACAACGAATCCAAAAATCAAGGCAGCTTTTTTATCAGACCATCTGAATTCATCAACCATAAAGCTCATGAAAGGCTTACCCATTGCTAATGAAGATGTTATACCAGCAAAAAACAACAGGAGGAACCACATAACTCCGGCCAGAGTACTTAATACTGGTCCCCACTGGTTAAACAGAAACGGGATAACTTTAAATCCGAGAGCAAGACCTCCAAGCTGAACAAGTTCCTTAACTTTGTCTATGCCAAAATATCCCACAGCAATAGGGATTATTATTGCTCCGCCAATCACTACCTCAACAAATTCATTCATCCAACCGGCCGACATTGAATTAAGTGCAATGTCGTCGTTGGCATGAACGAAAGAAGCATAACACTGGATGGAACCCATACCAACTGATAAAGTAAAGAATATCTGCCCGGCAGCAGCCAGCCACACCTTTGGATTCCAGAGAGATGTAAAGTCAGGAGTCCACAAAAAGTTCAATCCTACGGTACCATTGTAAACAGCTCCTTCGCTACCGGCCTTCAATGTCACTGCCTTAACAGCAAGGAAAATTCCAAACACTATCAATAATGGCATTCCTACCTTCGCCACCTTTTCAATACCTTTGAGTCCGCGCGAAAGTATAAAGACATTGAGGAACAGGCACAGCAGGAAAAAAACAATTGCCTCATAAGGGATCAGGGTTATTGTCCTGATATTAATATAGTCTGAAAATACTTGTTCCACACCTGATTGAGACAATCCTCTAAAGGTGCCTGCCACAGAATGAAAAGTATATGCCAGTGTCCATGACTCCATGAAGCAATAATAAGACGCAATACCAATGTTGCTGAATATTCCGAACACACCAATGTATTTCCAGATCTCTTTGCTGTTAATGTTGTTCAGCATAAATGGAGCGGAATGATTTCCGAATTTTCCTCCGTACCGGCCTATCGACCATTCAACCAGCAGAAGAGGTATCCCCATAAGAAGAAAGCATACCAGGTAAGGGATTATAAAAGCACCGCCACCATTTTGAACAGCCTGTACAGGGAACCTGAGAAAATTCCCGAATCCGACTGCATTCCCCGCCATAGCCAGAACTAATCCCATGCGGGTCCAGCTCTGACCACTTTTTGCTTTAGTTGTCGATTTCGAGAAAAGAACCTTAATAAAAAAATAAATAGTAATTAAGGTTATTGAAGTGACAGTGATAAGCAGAAATATTTTACCTGAAAGATTCATTATTTGCTATTGCATTAAAGTGAGATGCCAAACCTGCTATAAGTCTTATTGTGGATGTCTCCAGACCAATTTGCATAATTTAAGGTCATAAGTTAAGGCGTGATGGTATAAAGATATTTCAGAAATTTTCATAATCCAATTCGAATTTACTAACAATATTACAAAAGCCGGAGGCCTTGACCAGTTTCAGCCGGTCTTTAATTCAAATACATAATCCAAATAATAACAGTTGTTTACAACTTGTAGGGCGTGGTCAATTTACTCCGGCGGAGGATGATCAGGCCTAGCGGCTCATGCAGCTTATCTCCGAAAATATACCAGATGCAACCAGAATTAATCCGGAGTACTAATTCTTTATGGATGATTTGTTTTCATTATCGTCATAAAAACCGCCTTTTGTATCACTATTTTCCCATATTTTTCTGCTGTAATTGGCACGGGCTTCCTTTTCCACCTCAAACATTGCCATGACTCCTCCTTCAGTCTTACTGAATCTCAAAGTGTTGTCGATTGAAACTGATATGGCAAATGATTCTACATCATGGTCTGTGCCAATGTAAGTGAATGTCCAATTGTTCTGTTTCAGCTCTTCTATCTGTTTTTTTATCGCCAAACCATTGAATTCTTTGGAATCGTTCTCCTCACCATCTGTTAAAACAGTCACCAGAACATTATAATCAGTTTCATTCTCCAGATAATTTGTAAGCTTTGCAAATGAAAATCCCATGGCATCATAAAGAGGGGTAAGTGAATCTGGTTTATACCTTGAGTCGTCAATCATTTCAAGGTTGCCCACAGGATCTGCGAAATGAAGTGTTTTATGACCAAGGCTGTTAAACGTCACTAATGAGACAAAATGTTCTTGTCCGGGAAATTCTTTTTCTATGCCCTTTACAGTCTGTACCAATTCGTTAAAACCCCTTAAAATGGATTTCTTGATAGACAACATTGATCCACTCTCGTCCAGGATAATCAGGTTATGTACTTTGTGTTTCTTCTCGGTTTTCATAGGTTGATAGGTTAATAAATATTGTTTTTGTATTTTTATTTTTTGGCTAAATCAATATTCCAAATTAAACAACAGGTATTGCAGCCTTTCTGCAATTGAAAAAATAAATTGCATGCCAACGAATTTAAATGCTTTGATAAGATTCAAGACCATTGATATCTGCCTTCACGGGGGGAAGAGATGCTCCATACAGGATTTGATTGAGAAATGTTCATCTGCCCTGTCCGAGTACCGTGGCAAAGATGACCCTGTTTCTGAAAGAACTATAAGAGGCGATCTGCATTTCATGCGGAGCGACTTGTTCAATGCCCCGATTGAAGTGAAAGATGGATATTATTATTATAGTGAGCCACATTTCTCCATATTCAACCTAAGAATTGATAATGCAGTTGCTTTTGATATCATAAGTAAATCAAAGAGAAATCATATTAATAAACTGCCCGTGAAAAAGATCACGGCAGAAGAGAATATCAGCGATATCAGGTTTTTATTTAGTGAATCGGAAAGCGGCTCTGAACTAATGGATGTCTCTTCTGATTTGCCATTTGAAAGAGGTAATAAACATACAATTAAAGATACGGAATTAACAAATAACTCAATTATAAAGCACCTGACATGGGGTGAAGTCTTTGAAATGATTTTAAATAAAGCGTAGTTGCAAAAAACGGTCAAACTGACCACCTTACACCGGACTAAACTGACCACTCCGCGCGCCGGAGCAAATTGACCACCCCAAAAGATCAATTCTCATGTTTAAAAAGTAAGTGCATAAGCCGGAAGCCTTGACCACTTTCAGCCGGTCTTAAGTTCAAAAATATAATCCGCATGATAACAGTTATTTACAACCGGCAGGACGTGGTCGATTTACTCCGGCGGAGAATGGTCGGGTCTATCGGCTCATGTATCCATACCTGCGGTGGCAAAGAAACAGTGTGAGTGTGAGTGTGATGAGGAAAAAGTACCCGGAACGGACAGAAGTTGCAACAGGTTAAGCAAGTTGCGGCTTATTACTTCTTCATATCATTAATCATTGTCTTCATATCCTCAGTAAAAGATATAGTCGATTCAGTGTTTTCAGACATACACTTTATATGATCTCTGTTGAGTCTGATAAGAATGGCACTGGGATTATTACAAACCACGGCTTCAAAAGGGAATCCTATAATTCCGGGAGTATTGTATACCACAAGATGTTGTTATAGCTCATCATTATTCCAATGCTGACCGACGGTGTGAGCTCACAAAAACCTGTCCTCCTGATATAATCCGCTTCTGTAATGTAGTCCGCACCTAACTACGACTGATCGATGGCAGCTCTCAGATACTGTGTGGAATAACTTGTATTTCCTGAAGCAGAAGCAGCATTCATTCCGGCTCCCGGATAAAATGCCTGATGCAGGAATGTCTTTCCCTGCAATTTGTTATCTGCAGTGGCAAAATTATACTCCAGGCCTGCTTCACTGTTGTAACGGTAACAGGTGAAATCAGAATCATTATATGTTCAGGTGATCTGCTTATGAACAGTCAGGATAATTATAATTACCATGACTTTCCCGGCCTGAATAATCATTATTTTTAACTACTGAAAACCAAATAACAATGAAGGAAAAAATTCTGGAGCGTTTCTTAAGATATGTAAGGATTAATACCCAGTCGGATTCAGATTCAATAGAATACCCAAGTTCGAAAAATCAGTTTATACTGGCACAAATGCTGGTTGAAGAACTTAAACATATTGGATTGACAGACATTTCAATTGATAATTACGGATATGTAATGGCAACATTACATTCCAATACAGATAAGAAAATACCCGTAATCGGTTTCCTTTCACATATGGACACCAGTCCTGATATGTCAGGTGCAGACGTGAATCCCAGGGTAGTGGATAACTATAACGGTGAGGATATTTTGCTTGACAAGACCACAGGATTGACACTTAAAGCATCTGATTTCCAGGAAATAAAACAATATAAAGGACAAACAATAATTACAACAGACGGTACCACTTTGCTCGGTGCCGATGACAAGGCAGGTATTGCTGAAATAATGACAGCTATGGAATATCTTGTCACCCATCCTGAAGTTAAGCATGGGACAGTCAGGGTCGGATTTACACCAGACGAGGAAGTTGGCAGGGGAGTTGACTTTTTTGATGTCAAAAAGTTCGGTGCGGAATATGCTTACACGATCGATGGAGGTGAGCTGGGGGAGCTTGAATACGAGAATTTCAATGCTGCAAAAGCTTTGATAAATATACAGGGCAGGAATATACACCCGGGATCTGCAAAAGACAAAATGATCAATTCACTTTTAGTTGCTAAAGAATTCATCGACATGATTCCTGTTGGGCAAAGACCGGAATTCACTGCTGATTATGAAGGGTTTTTTCATCTTACAAAAATTGGAGGAACAGTTGAAAATACAGTTTTAGAATATATCATCCGCGACCATGACCGGAAAAAGTTCGAGGATAAAAAAGCCATGATAAATGATATTGCAATCATGTTAAACCGAAAGTACCCTGATGGAACGGTAAAACCAGAAATCAAGGATCAGTATTTCAATATGCGTGAGAAAATAGAGCCGGTGTTTCATATTGTGGAAATTGCACGTAAAGCTATGGAAGAGGTTGGAATACAGGTAAAGACGGTGCCTGTCCGGGGAGGAACAGACGGCTCCAGGTTATCTTACATGGGTATTCCATGCCCGAATATCTTTACCGGGGGACATAATTTCCATGGGAAATATGAATACATACCTCTCGAGAGTATGGTTGCCGCAACAAAAGTTATTATCAGGATTGTTGCCCTGTATGCTGACATTAATGAATGAGATACAAAATTTCCGTAATCATTGAAATATAAATAATGAGTAAAAGATCAAAATTTCCACGAATATTCTGGACATCGAATTTTATTGAGATACTGGAGCGATTCGCCTATTATGGCATATATATGAGTTTTGGTATTTACCTGCAGCAACTGGGTTTTTCAAAAGGAGATCTTGGCATAATACAAAGTATATTTCTCTTACTTTCATACGTAACTCCAATATTCTCAGGTACAATAGCCGATAAGTACGGATTCAGAAAAGTGCTGATTGTTTCGTACCTGGCCTATCTCCCATCCATATTATTACTGATAGTAACCAGAACCTTCTCGGGAATTGCTCTCACAATGCTTTCGATAGGGCTGGCTGCTGGTATTTTCAAACCATTAATCGCAGCAACTGTTCGTGCAACCACTGATTCAACAAATAAGACGCTGGGCTTTGGTGTCTTTTATGCCATGGTCAATATAGGCGCCTCGGTCGGCCCTATAGTTATGGGCAAGCTTCATGCAATATCATGGGATTATGTGTTTTACACGGCTGCCGGTACTATCGGATTAATGTTGATAATTACACTTTTATTTTACAAAGAACCTGTCCGCGATATTGAAGGAGTATCTCTCAGTAAGAAATTCAGGGATATGAAAGAAGCGCTTTCTGATGTCAAATTTCTTATCTTCATTATACTTCTCGGTCTTTTCTTCTGGCTTCCTTTTTGGTCGTTTTTCAATTTATTGGCTGTTTATATTAATGATCATCTCAATACCGCCAATCTTTATCAGACTGTTAAAGGCGTACTTGGAGAGACTGTGGCCAGCGTCATTTCAAATCAGAAGGATGGAGTGTGGAGGATAAATCCTGAAGCAATTTCTCACACAGGCTATATCATAATTCTTTTCCAGGTT
>CAZBQM010000016.1:7824-32355 GCA_964494045.1 uncultured Rikenellaceae bacterium | reverse complement strand
CTTGCAACAGCTATCGGTGCATTATTAAGCGGATTATATACCGGATTACTGGGAGTTTTTGAAAAGGAAGGGAAACCTCAGTATATAATGTTCACTCTCGCCCTGCATACTATACTGGGTATAGCAGCCATCTGGATATTTACCAGGACCATGGGTGAATTCAGGGAACGAAATGAGTAAAGATTAACTGTTGTGCCTTCTATTACCCTAACCGCTCAGATATATATTTCATAAGCCGGAAGCCTTGACCACTTTCAGCCGGTCTTTAATTCAAATATATAATCCACAGGATAAACCAGATCAAACCCAAAGTGCTGATACCGATGCATTTTTCGCCTGCGGATGCCCCTGCCGGTGGTTTCAGACCCGGAACGGTGGAAGATTTCATTAAGGCAACAGGCGGAGCATTCGAGGTAAAGCATTCCGGCCATTCAGAGACATTTGATTCCGGCAATCTTCCCCAGAAAACAACGATAGTTGTGCTTAAAAGTACAGAGTAATTCCTGATAAACAGTATTGTATCTTATCTGTACTGGTTACTTTCGTTCAAGACGGATCACAGTAAATGTACGTCCCGGGAATTCATGAGTAAACTGGTTTCTTCCGATTTTTACGGTTTCAACCGACGGTTTTATCAGGTCGGGATTTTTCCCGCTATTGCGGGCACTGAAGGGATGGGGGCCAAGCTGAGTTACCGTTGCAGTCTTTGAAGGAGTGAATCCTTTCATGTCAATTGTTTTCGACTTAGGCTGAGTACCATAATTTACAACATACATAGAAATCACTTTCTCATTTTCGCTTGTCTTGGTCAGGATATCTAATGAATCCGTTTTTTCAGGCTGTTCTGTTTCTATCACCCATGGCAACCATTCCTTTGTGAACATCTGGTCAACATGTCCTGAAGCCTGATTCCAGAAACGGTGAGAATCGTAAAAGACCCTTCCCTGCGGCCAGGTCATATAACCTTTTTCGGGCTGGAACATATTTGCTGTTGCAGCGCCTTCAATCCTATCCCCCCAGCGGTTAAGGTAGTTCTGTAGCCTCGCATGGACCAGGCCTCTTTCGAAGGTATGGAACTGTCCGTTCTCCTCAAGCGGGTACAGTCTGAGATTGAATCCCAGGTCCTTTTTAAGTAAATCCTGAAGCTCCAGGCCGAAACTTTTGTATATTACGCTATCGGGAGAGAATGCAGCATCATAATGACTGTCCCATGCCAGTTTGTCCTCTTTGCCCTGCTCCTGAACCCACTTTATAAAATCCTTGACAATATTGTATTCGGGGTTCGAGTTATCTCCTTCTTTCAGTCTTCCAAGCCTGCCTCTCGGAGTTATGTTGATTGAGGTAAAGAGAGTCATTTCAGGATCGGCTTTCCATATCTCTGTGGCCAGACCCCTGAATTTATCAAAATACTCCTTCAGCCTGTTCTGATTGGGAATGACCTCGTTACTGATCTGGATGTATTTAAGCGGTAGCGGATCGGGATGCCCGTCGCGGGCTCTCATTGCACCCCATTGGGATGTTACCGGCCCCTTTGAGTAATCGATCATATCCCTGATCTCTGCAGGATTTTCATCCTTGCTTATGCCAACAACTCCATCCAGATGGGCAGCTTCGGCAACCATCAGGAATTCGAAAATTCCGAATGCATGAGTAGCGTAAGGTGTAAAAGTGCCTGTGTAAGGAAGCCTTTCATCATTTGGTCCGATCATGTTCTTCCATCGGTAAAGCAGGCTGTCGATGCAACGGTTATTCATCGATCCGTTATACCGTATGATGCTTATACCGTTCTCCTTCAGCTTGTCTATAAAATCCTGCCTTACAGGATATCCGCCTGCTATCCGTCCCCATTTCCCCGGCTGCAGGAAAGCATAACCGAGTGTAATCTCCCCGGGCTCCTTAAGAATTACAGCAAAGTGTCCATCAGTATCTGACCGTGATGGAATGAGTTCAAAGTCAATTCTCTGGAAAGAGTCTGGAGAGGCATCTATCCTGACAGTTTTTTCAGCGAGCTTCTCTTTTCCGTCAGATGCGAGCAGGGCAAGATGAATATCTAAGCTCCGGGGATTCTTAATTCTGAGAATTCCTTCATAGTTCTTACCCTCCTGCAGATTTATTCCCATCCTCAGGAGCCCGTTGTTTTCTATCCCGACCTCTCCTGACCCTGAAACAAATTTTATGTTCTGATCGCGACGCCCGTTATAAGTATCTTTTGTAGTCAGCTTAAAGACTCCTTTGGCGGAACCTGAATTAACCTCTTTCCAGTACCTGCTGATCTGTTTATCCCCGTTGACCCTTTCAAGGATCATCTTCTGCTCCTCAGAGGTGAACGATTCAAGCGGCCGGAGCACCTTTTCCCTTGATGAATTAACAAACAGGAAGGGATCTTTACTGCTGACATCGTAAGTAGCTGTGTTCTTATTACCTATTGGCAGAATCGGCAGTCTCCTGCATTGCAGTGTGAGATATGGCTTGCCGTTCTCATCCAGCACTATCATTGATACAGTTCTTAAGGGTCCTATTACATTCTTGGGATTTGCTACAGTGTCGGGGAGATTAAGAAAATCGACATCGATATTCTCTTCAAAATCCTGACCATAAAGCAGCTGGCTGTACATGCCACCGTAACACTGGAAATTAAGGTCTTCCATATTTGCACCATTAAGCGTTACAGGCGCCTCGTGAGATTTTTTGGAAATATCGATTGTGATATCCCCTTCCCGGGTGCATGAATATATGCAGATCGGAACCAGTAAAAGCAGGATTGTTTTTTTCACGGTCTTCGGGTTTGATAACTTCATAAATATAAAGAGTCCTGCTGATTTACAAACATGTACTGTTAAATAATTTTCACCATGTATTGTTAAACAGTTTAACAGATTATGATACCTGTCCGGTATAATAGTTGCACAATGACGATAAACTGGAAAAGCCGGTGAAATAGACCACCCTTAGCCGGAGGAAACTTACCACCTGAAAAAGAGTCTTTTTCGTGTTTAAAAAGTAAGTGCATAAGCCGGAGGCTTTGACCACTTTCAGCCAATCTTAAGTTCAAAAATATGATCCACATGACAACAGATATTTACAACCGGCCTTATGTGGTCAATTAACTCCGGTGGAGTTTGGTCAGGTCCACCGGCTCATTCACTTACCTAAGAAACTATCTCTTAATCTCGAAATAATTGATCAATCAATGGGTTTATCTTCTTAACTTTATATCGGACTCACGTTAATTAATATCCGTTTGTTTTAGTTTCGTCAATTTCTCAAAATCATTTGACAATGAAAAACAAAATGAAGTTATTATCCAGCATTCTGATATTAATTGCCAGCCTTCTTAATTCCAGCGGAAAAGCATTTGGGCAGGACAAGATGAATTTTTCAGTTGGAATTGGATTCCCGGAGTTTTTGAACATTGGCATGAAATACCAAATTCTTAATCAGGGAAAAATAGGATTGAGCATTGGATTGTGGCCAGGTTCGCAATATTCGGGAAATCTTCTTTCATTTTCAGGAGATTTCTATTACCATTTTGCAGGTTCATCAAAATTGTCTGACTTGCGTCCATGGTATGGCAGGATTGGATTAAACTATGATCGGGAAGATCTAACTGAAATTGTAAATTGGTGGTATTCTTATTTACGGTTTGGCAGAGATTTTTATTTTAACAGGAAATCTGGAATTAGTATGGATGCAGGATTAAATTATCATTTTAATCCTGAAGCGACAGGTAATCCTTCATTTGCACCAGCACTTGGCGGATGTGTTTTTTTCAGATTTTGACAATAAACTAATTAATCCTATGATGGTTTGCTCATTCGCCGCGCCCTCCCTGGTTTGGCTATCATCAAATTTTAATCGGCTGAATATCGGGTAAGCATACAATATTTTTCATAATTTGGCAACCTTTTAGTTTATATACATATGAAGTTTAACAATAAAATGAGTTAAAACTTATGAAAAAAATATCACTTTTTTCTTTGACACTTTTATCAATTATTACGCTTTTCTCAGGGAATCTTTCAGCTCAGACAAATTCTGCAAAAGAGGACTTTTTTGTTGGCAAATGGGCTTTTGTCGTTAAAGATCTTGTCAATTATGATCTCAACATGTCTGTGGAATTAAAGAAAGTTGAAGGAGAATGTAAAGGAGAGCTAAGCTCGCCAACCTTTGAAATATATGGAATGGAACTACAAGGTATAACTATAGTTGATTCAACCCTCTCAGTAAATACTGAAGTCATTGGATTCCCCACACCCCTGATCCTTACCAAGAAGGATGAAAACACAATAACCGGATCTTTAATGGGTTTCCCTTTCGAATCCACAAGATCGGAGCAGAAATAATTTATTCACAGATTATTGGAACAGGCCGTCTCAAAACATAATTGAGACGGCTTTTTTTTAAGTAACATAACTAAAATGATCGTTAAAACAAATATTAAATTAAAAAAATAGCTGCATAAGCCGGAAGTCTTGATCACTTTCAGCCGATCTTTAATTCAAATAAATAATCCGCATGACAATAGTTATTTACAACCGGCAGGATGTGGTCAATTTACTCCTGCGGAGAATGGTCTGATCCACCGGCTCTTGTACTTGACAAAGCAACTGACCAGAAACCAGTAAAGATTTTTACCGAAGGGAAAAGAGAAAAAATTACGTATGTGACGGTAAATCACACTGAAATATTCAGAGGCTTCATCCACTCAAGCTGGTTGTCGATATTATCACTCAGCTTGTACTGGATTATATGTTTATCGATATCCTGGCCACCAATAATATCTATCTTATCGCGATCGACTACTCCTAAGCCGTCGGCTGCGCCATAGTTAAGATAACCGACATTTTCAAGAGGGATTCCCATCAGCCTGGCACAGAGGCTGTCAACTGCGAAAGAATCCTCGCCGGCTAGAGCTATCCTGTGGTCAGCAATATATCCCCTGCTCGGCCCGTTACCCTGCATCCCTTCAACACCGTCGATAATAGCCAGATCAGGCCTGATTTGTTTTGCCACCTGGTAGATATTGTAATGGAGCCAACGTGATCCGGCGGCGTGCATCCTTCTCTTGTAATGTATCGGTTGTCCTCCGTCTGCTCCTGGCAATATCATCGGGGCTCCCATCATAATGTTCTTTACTGCAGCAGTCATTACAACAGTGTTATGCGTCTTGAGCCTTGACAGTGATATAATAAAATAGTCGGGGTTCACAAACGCATCTGCTATCTGTATCTTGTCAGGGTAGAGATTCTGATCAAGAATAAAAACGGGGCTGCCGGCTGCCTTATTCAGGTCAACAAATTTGATATCAAAATCTTTCTGGAGATCCAGATATCCGTAATTCTTAAAACCGACTGCAGAGTTACCGTCACCGGCTGATGCCTCAGCAATGATGAACTGACCATTATAGAGAGGCTGCAGGAATTCCATCACCCCGCGGATAGCATCCACATGAGTTGCACAAAGCGGAGCATTTGTCGATACCATGTTCACCTTGATGACAACCTGTTTCCCTTTGACCCCGGCTTTTATCATAGCCTCGAATGGTTTCATCACCTCAGCCATCATACCGCGCCTGTCTGTGCCTGTTGTAAAAGCTACACTGCTGCGGCCCGAAGAGATAAGAGGTTGCCTTTTCACCGGCTGTGCAATACCTTCAAATTTATCAACTGAAGGTATGAATCCGAAATTTCCCATAAGCATTGCAGCAGAACCGAGCCCTATGTACTTAAGCATATCCCGTCTGCTTGCCGTAAATTGATCTTCATTCTTTTTCATAAAATCGTTTTTTTATATTTTAAAAGAATAAGTTATTATTTAAAATCCCATTTACTTCCTCTTAAAAGACTATCTAACAAATTTGAGATACTTATGGATTCTATGAACTCTTAAACCATTGGAAAACAAAATAATTAAGTTTTTTTAACTATATTAACTTTTCTACCATTATAAACTTTAACCAATGTAACAATAATCAAAGATAGGACAGTTCCAGTACTTTTTCACCTTAAGAGAACAGAATGTTTCATCATAAACTATGTTTTCCCACGTAATTTTTTAGCTTGCTCATCAGTCTAATTCAGAGACAAGAATAAATGAAAATCAAAAAGCCAACTTTTTTATAAATATTCGTTCTTATTCACACAGGTATAATACTAAAACGGAATTCCCCAGACCGTTTCGAGGAATAATTATATCTACCTGCATTAAAACCTAATGGGTTCCAATGAATGGGAATGCCACCATAATCGGCTTATTCACTATCTAATGGGAACAAGGAAAAAACAATGAAAAAAAGACGTAGATACTATATTGGTAGGAAATTCGAATTGAATTATGGAAATTATTGTAATATCTTTATATAATCACACCTTAACTTATGACCCTAAATTGTGTAAATTGGTCTGAAGACATACAGTAATTTTAACATTCAAATTTTTCAATCTTTTCTTATATCCCTTTAATAATCTATAATTTATGAAAACAGTAATACAGGAAATTGCTGCAAAATCAAAACAGCAGGAAAGAGCGGAAAGAGCTGCCACACAGGCAGAGATCGATAATCCCTCTACTTCTATTGATCGCCGGAATTTCCTCAAGAAAGCAGCCCTTGGGGGTATTGCTATCGGAGGATTAATTCACTTATCGACGGAAGACATTGTTGCTCAAACCACACAAAAAGTATCACGTGCTTCCAGTCCTTCAGATTTGAGGATCACCGACCTGCGCGTTGCGCAGAAAGGCTACGGCGGATTCCCAACACGAATAATCAAGATCTACACAAACCAGGGTATAACCGGTATCGGTGATATC
The DNA here is from genome assembly GCA_964494045.1 of uncultured Rikenellaceae bacterium. Classification (GTDB taxonomy): domain Bacteria; phylum Bacteroidota; class Bacteroidia; order Bacteroidales; family VadinHA17; genus LD21. The sequence goes on along the minus strand of CAZBQM010000016.1, from coordinate 25,545 downwards.
AGGGATGGTACGGATCAGCGCTTTGCTTTATTTCTGAAAAGCAAGATTGTCGGCCTTAATCCCTGCAACGTCGAGATGATCTTCAAGGTCATCAAGCAGTTTGGAAATCACGGCCGCCAGGGTGGCGGTGTGAGCGCCGTCGAAATGGCCTGCTGGGACCTTGCAGGAAAAGCTTACGGAGTTCCTGTCTGGGCACTGCTGGGCGGAAGATACCGTGATAAGATGAGACTGTATGCAGATACTCCGGGAGGAAGTGATGAAGCTGATCAGAGAGCAAGATTAAAAGATCGGCTTGAAGTACAGGGATTCACCTGGCTTAAAATGGACCAGTCACTTCAGGGTTTGGCAGCAAGAGGCGAGGCGGATTTACTTGTGAACAATAAATTCTGGGGATTTGGTGTTCCAAGGCAAGCTCCTGCTGCCGGTGCAGGAGGTGGCCAGAGACCAGCAGGTCCTCCTCCTGTGCCACAGGCCAGCATAGAACAATACATGGGCTATAGTAATACAGAACATCCGTTTACACAGATGCAGATAACCGATAAGGGTATCCAGACAATGGCTGATATGGTTGGAAGAGTCAGGGAAATGGTGGGAACAGAGATCCCGATATCTTCAGACCATTTTGGTTATATGGATGAGAACCAGTTCATCCGTCTTGGAAGAGCCGTTGAAAAATACAGGATGGCCTGGCTCGAAGATTGTGTTCCCTGGTTCTATACTGAGAGATGGAAAGCACTGAAAGAAGCTATTGAGACGCCAGTCTGTACCGGAGAAGATATCTATATGCTCGGTGGAATGCTCGGTGGATTTAAACCTCTTCTGGATGCCCAGTGTGTTGATATAATTCATCCCGACCTTGTAAGTGCAGGAGGTATTCTCGAAACCAAGAAGATCGGAGACTATGCTGAAGAGGTAGGTATTCCGATGGCTATGCACCACAACAGCAGTCCTGTTGCTTTCATGGCTAACGTTCATTGCGCCGCTGCAACAGAAAACGCTCTCGTGCTCGAGTTCCACGGCGGGGATATCCTTGAAGACTGGACAAATGTAGTTATCAAAACCGACGGTGTACCTCTTATGACAAAAGGATTCGGAAATGTTCCTCTGACCGCTCCCGGTCTGGGTATTGAGCTGAACGAAGAATATCTTCTTTCAACAATGCCAAAAGGTTCGAAGATATTTGAACCGACACCCGAATGGGACAATATCGGCAGAACCTACGATAAACTATGGATCTGATAATCGTTTAATAAACGATCAATTTAAAAAGGGGCTTCGCAAGGAGCCCTTCTTTTTGAAATACCTTCTGATCACGAATTGTACAGCTTAGTTTGAACAACAATTTCACCACGAAGATCACGGAGGTTCTCCTCAGCATATTTCCGTGTTAATCCATGCTCTCTGTGGTTAAAAAGGAATTCACCACAGAGTTCACGGAGATCACGGATATAAATGCATAAGCCGGAAATCTTGATCACTTTCAGCCGGTCTTTAATTCAAATAAATAATCCACATGACAACAGTTATTTACAACCGGCAGGGCGTGGTCAATTAACTCCGGCGGAGAATGATTAGGTCAGCCGGCTCATGTATCCATACATGCAGTGGCAAAGAAACAGTTTGAGTGCGAGTCTTGAGAACCGAATCCCGATTTATCGAAATGAACTTGACGAACGAAGTGAGTCAAAAAAGTACGGGAGTGTTCGTTCGAGCTATTCGCTTTGGCAAAAAATGCAAGTGCGAGTGTGAGTGCGAGTCTTGAGGAAAAAGAGACGAGTGTGTTCGCTCTCGCTCTCACACTCGCTCTTTTTCAGTACCCGGAGCGGGACTTGAACCCGCACAGCCTAATGGCCACAGGATTTTAAGTCCTGCGTGTCTACCATTCCACCATCCGGGCCGGTATTGATGCACAAATGTATAATAAAATATCCGTTATCAAAACAGCATAAAGTGGATGCTTTTAAATTCCTGCCTGAATCAGGCGGAGACGGGATTGCCGGGGCTGGGGCCCGACGGACCCGATAGGGGGTGCTTTTCAAACAAAACAGCCACTTTCGTGGCTGTTTTGTTTCTTACTCATTCCAGCTCCATGTAAACATGGAGTGACTGAGACGGGATTGTCAGGCCTGCGGCCTGACGGACCCTTGGGGGTTGCTTTTCAGTTAAAAAAGACTACTGCGTGGTCTCCTTTTAATTTCATCATCCCTCTTTCAGGCAAGCCTGAATCGGTCTGATGAAATTAAAAAAGGCTGCTTTCGCAGCCTTTTTTAACTGAGCGGGAGACGGGACTCGAACCCGCGACCCCGACCTTGGCAAGGTCGTGCTCTACCAACTGAGCTACTCCCGCGAATTCACCGGCAAAAATAAGAATTTTTTTTTATCTGCAAATACGAGCCCGAAAATTACTTCTGTTTTCCCACATTCCCGCTCCGCACTCTTTCTTTTATAAAATAAATTATTCATAAAAGACTTTTTTTTACTATACTTAAGGGCTCGTACCCGTTTAATGGATAGTTCATTAATGACAGCGGTCCGAAGAATGTCTTTTCAAACCTGAAGACTCCGGAGATGAGTAAAAAACATATAGAAACCGGCAGACTGACCCCCGCCAGCTCTCTTAAGCTGACTTACATCCTGCTGGCGCTATGTCTTATTCTTCCTTACAAAGGACTTTCCCAGAATATCCCGACGGGAAATGACCCTTTTTATGATGAGGCCCGGCAGATACTGAGCGAATATATAAGCTACCCTTCTGTCTCCGGTAACGAAAAAGAAGCCGGGGAGTTCTTTGCAAACCTGTGTGTGCAGAAGGGATTGAACGTAAGACTGTTTACCGGTGAAGAGGATAGCTATAACTTTGCAGCCTCCCTCTACCCTCTTGCTTCAGGAAAACCGAACATTATACTGTTGAGCCATATCGACGTGGTAAGTGAAGGTGATCCGGATATGTGGACCCACCCTGCTTTCTCCGGAAGATTTGACGGTGATACCATCTGGGGAAGAGGAACCATCGACATGAAGGGAAACGCCGTGATGCACCTTCTTGCACTTTCCTCTATTGCTAATAAAGCTGCAGAAAGAGATCTTCCCTTCAATGTGTCAATGTTATGCGTCTCCGGAGAAGAAGTTCATGGCTTACAAGGTTCCGGAATTATTACAGATAATTTTCTGGATGAACTGAATCCGGTGGTGGTGTTCGGAGAAGGCGGAATAGGTAATACCGGAGAATTGCCGGGGCTAGGTGACTCACTGGTATTCTTCATCTCTCTCAACGATAAACGTTCGGCCTGGATAAAGCTTGACCTCCATTATGAGACTTCCGGTCATGGGGCCATACCCCCTCCCGAATATGCCAACCAACTGATGATCAACGCTCTTTCAGGACTTACAAGAAAGAATTCAAGGATCTTCCTTCATAAAGATGCAAGGACTATGCTCAGATCCTACGGCCACCTGACAAAAGGTGTTCAAGGCTTAATCCTAAGAAACCCGGTTGTCTTCAGACCCCTGCTCACGGCAGGTCTGAGAAAAAACCCCATGCTCTTATCAACAGTCACCAATACCATGACTATTACCGGGATAGTAAATCCCGAAACAGAAATAAACCGGATACCCCAGGAAATAAGTGTGCTTCTCGACTGCCGGCTCCTTCCACATACAACAACACCAGGATTTTTAAAGCTTCTTGAGAGAAGACTTGGAAACGATCTTATTGAAATATCCCTTATCGGGGAAACCCGGAATGCCACAAGCACTGTCCCCGACTCATTCTACAGCTTATTCTGCGATGCTCTGGGCGAGACATACCCGCGATCAGAAGTAATCCCTGTAATGTTCCCTGCCACCACCGACAATAATTATTTCCGGAACATGGGAATACCAGTTTACGGTATCATCCCCTCGGTTCTTGGTCGCGAATTACTTGAGACCATTCATAATTATAATGAAAGGATTCCTGCAGAAGCTGTGGTTTCAGGTGCCCATGTATACAAAAGATTCCTGGAAAAGGTTTTGTTCGGGGAAGAACCAGTGCAGTGATCCTCAGATATGGAGAATATGCTTCAGGGTATTCCCGAGTATCTGATCCTTCTCCGCTTCGTTTATTGACATCGACCTTATCCTCGCTATTATCTCAAGGGTATTGTTCCTTCCATAGGGTGTATCCGAACCCATAAGCAGACGGCCGGGTCCGAATGCGTTGAGCGCCCTGGAAACACGGCCTAAAGGTACAAGCGGAGGACAGGAAATGTCAAAGAAAACGTTTTCCCCTGTCAGGCTCTTGTTTTCAATGAAAATGTCAAGTCCTATAAGATGACCCGGGATAAAAACTGTTTTCAGCTCTTTTGAAACAGCTATAAAATCTGTAACATCCTTTCGTGAATGAAGATGAATAAAAACCGGCAGGCCTAAATCCCCTGCAAATTCAGCAAGCTCACGAAAAGCTGAAGATTTTATTGTGAAAGGATTACAGCTCTGGTGAAGTTTTATTCCCCTGAAGTGCCAGAGTTGATATTTCATTTCAAGCTTATCAAGCACGTCTTCCCTGCAGAGATCAGCCCAGTATGATTGCATGATCCTGCCTCCCGAAGTCATGGCAGTGTTATAAACCTTTTCGTTCCCCTCCTCAATATGATCGTGCCGGAACCTCGCATTAAATGATCTCCTGAGAAGCCTGTTCAGTACGAAATTAGGCTCGTCAGCCGAGAACCTTTCAGATAGCCCGGGAATAAACAGAGCATCGGTCCTTTCCCTGTCGGCCGGACAGATCAATACCCTGTCAGCACCTGCGGCATCGAGGGTTGCAATGATTGACTCTCCGTCCCTGTATTCACCTCCCAGATGGGCATGACCATCTATTATCATTTCTGTTGTTCATTTGGCAGATCCCTCGAAAGCGGATCATAAATGCAATTTACATAAAGTTATTCTTATGTCGTGATCTGCACAAAATAAGGCTGTTTACCAGCGATGACAGTGATGTTCCGCAACCCGCAAACCGGATGCAAAGGTCTGAGACATTGGTAATGCTGTTCATGTAAAAAAAAACCACGCCCGTCAATTATTATAATGGGTATAATAAAAATAATTTATATTTATACTGAACCAAAAAACCTTCTATCGTATGAATTCAAAACTACTTGCAATTGCTCTTCTTTCGCTTGCTATCGTCACATCATGCAAAAAGGATGAAATCGATACACTTGGTGGCGAACAGTCACCGATCGGTGAAGTTGGTGTTACCTTCAACTCTTCAGGTACCATTTCAGGAGTAAGCTCAATCGCGGCTTCGGTGGTCTCGCTCGAAAGAGGAGTTTCTTCCTTCTCAGGAACGGCAGTGATAACAAACAGCAACATCAAGAATATCCTGACGAATCACCCACAGACAACTATCAACGGGAACAATGTCACTATTACCGACATTGAGATGAAAATCACCACAGAAGGCATATCGAGCATCAATGGCTTCGAACCCGGCGTTATTGTCAAATACGATTCTGAAGTAGGTGATTCATATACAATCAATGGCGGGGGTAAAAGAACTGTTGTCAGCAAATCGACCGACAATGACTACTCATGGGGAGGTATGCTTATCAAAGCCATGAAAATAGAGGAAAATCCAAATAAATTCGGGGTTAAGAAGATCTGTTATTATGCAAATCACAGGTTTGGACTTGTTGGCATTGAGTTTACCTTTGATGATAATTCGACTGCCAAATTCCCGGTTTTTGGAAGTGCCCAGAACAACTGATCAGCAATTTCCAGTTTCAAAACAAACATCAGCCGATAAATGAAGCATATGTATATTGGGGGTGTTCTGAAGAACATCCCCAAATACCCTCATCACAAGAATTTTGTCTATAAGCTTTACCTCTATTTCAAGGTAAAAAGTCTTTTCAATTTCCTGACAATTGACGGTCTGTTCTATATACCCAACAGGTTATACCTTAACAGAAAGTACAAAACCGTACTTCCACGCCTTCTGATGATTGATCCGACAAGTGCCTGCAATCTCAGGTGCAAGGGTTGCTGGGCTGCAGACTACAGTAAGAACAGCAGCCTCTCATATGAGAAGCTCGACGAACTGCTTACTGATGCAAGGAAACTTGGAGTGATCGAGATCCTGATGACAGGGGGAGAACCCCTGATGAGGAAGGAGGATATACTTAAGCTCTGCAGAAAACACAACAGGCTTACATTTGGTATATTCACCAACGGTACACTTATTGATGATGCCTTTGCTGCTGAGATGGAAAGACTTGGCAATCTTAATGTTTATATAAGTATTGAAGGCTTCAGGGAAGAGACAGATATGAGGAGGGGCAAGGGTACTTACGACAGGGTAATTGCAGCCATGGATATTCTCAGAAAATATGACCTGGGATTCGGATTCTCTATCTGTTATCATTCGGGCAACTACAAGACTGTCAGCAGCGACGCCTTCCTCGACTTTCTCATGGAAAAGGGAGCCTGGTTCGGTTGGATGTTCACCTATCTTCCCATCGGTAAGGATGCAGATGTGTCTCTGTGCTGTGATGCTGAGCAGCGGGCCTGGGTCAGGGACAGAATCGAAGACTACCAGAGGAGGAAAAACTTCACGATTGTTGATTTTCCAAACAGCGGACATAAATCAATCGGTTGCGTGGCAGCAGGTAATGACTTTGCCCACATCAATGCCAACGGCGATCTTGAACCCTGTGCCTTCTGCCATTATTCCGACGTTAACATACACGATATGTCGCTGCTCGAAGCATTGCGATCACCTTTCTTTAAGAATTTCAGAAAACATAAACCTTTCTCCGGGAACTTCCTTCAGCCCTGCCCTTTTATGGATGTGCCGGAAGCAATCGTTAAGATAACCGACCTTGAAGGTGTTAAATCGACTCATCTGAGTCATCCTGAATCTGCAGCCGAACTTGCTGCCAAAACAGGTCCCATAGCAGAAAAATGGAAGCCTGTGGCTCAAAAGCTGTATGAAGAAATGCCGAAAGAAGAGAAAAGACGCTTCGGTTTACTTACAAAACTCATGTTCTGGGGTAACGGACAGATAGCCAAATGGTAGAAGAAGGAAATAAAACAACTGACTTGTTGCTTTCAAACAGGTTCAAATTACCGGGGATCGTTCTGACAGTTGCGGGACTGGTTCTAGCATTCCTGTATTTTGTCTTTGATTTCAGGTTTAGGATGCATGTATTTGCACTTGTTTCCTCTTTTTTAAAGACTAAGTTTTTTACAGGTTTCACTACCAATTTTGCCGATGAACTGGTAATCCTGGTTTTGCTGGCCGGACTTACTCTTATCGCATTCTCTGAGGAGAAAAAAGAATGTGCTGCATACAATGAACTAAGATTCAGAGCACTTAAAACTGCCCTGTTTATTGATTCCCTTTTCCTGTTTTTGACTGTACTGTTTATTTATGGCGGAGGATTTATTGCTATAGCCATACTAAATATCTTCCTCCCCTTAATTCTTTACATTCTAATTTTCAAGATTTTATTATTCAGGCTGAAAAATAATACAGCGAAGGCCGGCCATAAAAAATGACCGTCATAATTTGAATTTTTACTCTCTGCCAGAGCTATTTAAGCTGAATAAGAAGCCATGTATCAGAATATGCAGGGAACCTGGCCCATATTCTCTTAACCTCGTTTCTGGCTTCGGTCACATCATCGGTGGCCATCACAGAAACACGGTAAAGACCGGATTCATTCCTGAGAATGCTTGACGATGTGAATCCGTCTTTCTTGATTAATGACTGATGGTCCTGGGCATTGCTGAGGCTCCTGAAACTGCCAATGATAACAAAATACTTGTGGGAATCGGGAGTTTCGTCGCTACCGGCGACAAGTTTTTCTTCGACCTCCCTGATCGGGGCTGAAGGCATAAGAGTCTTGCCAAGTCCGCTTTCAGTATTTGTCTTTTTGCTCACAAACAGCTTGTTTGTTCCCGAGCAGGAAATATTCACAAGCATCAGAACCGCCAGAAAATATGTAAGTGATCTCATAGCCATTGTTTTTACTGTTATCTGTAGTGCAAAAGTATTAAAAAAGCCCGCGGAAAAACGGGCTCTTTTCAACAAAGTATTTAAAAATATAAGAAAAAGTTTCACTGTAATCTCAACCTGCAGTTACCAATGTTTCTGCCATTGCATTCGATACCGATTTTGTATTCTCCTTCCATGAGTTTCTCCGTGGGGGCATAGGAAAGCACCACCTGGCGTGATTGTCCGGATTCTACGGCAACAGCGGTGAGGCTGGCGGTATAACTGGCCGGATCAGGCATTACATTCCAGGAAAGGGACTTGTCATCGGGAGTCACTGTGGTCCCCGAGGGAGTTGTGAGCCTGAATGATATGGCTTCGGTAAGGCTCTGCGGGACATCAAAGTTCACAACCAGCTTTTTTGTCCTGCTGGCCCGGAGGCTAAGTTTGTCCTTTTTGCCTCTTGTACCATAGGCAATGTAATTGTCAGCATCATACAACTCATTGTTGTTCAGCTTTTCAAGCAGATCGTTTTTTCCGGCTTCGAGTTCTGTAACTGATTTTTGCATCAGGCTGTTCTCAGCAAGAAGCTTTTCATGTGCCCGCTGCATTCCGGCATACTCCCTGTCGAGAGCTTCTTTCTGAGTCTTGAGCGTTTCAAACTCTCTTTTAGTGGCTCTCAGAGACTTTACTTCCCGGGTTAATGCATTCCTGCTGTTTTCGCTTTCAGCCAGCCTTGTTTCAGTTTCGGCCAGAAGTTTACTGCCGGCATCACTATCGGCTTTCAATTCTGCAATATCCGTATTCAGTCTATCAAGGTCCTTTTCATAACAAAGCTTCTCTGACAGAAGCTTTTCAGAACGAAGCTTCTCATCATTCAGGCTTTGCTTAGTCTTTGATTGTGAGATAAAAGCATAGCCTGCAGTAAAGAGTAACAGTACTATTACTGCCACACCTGCATATGTTATACTTCTTCCTCCCATGATATCTGTACGAAATTTGCGAATACAAGATAAACTGGGCTTATTAATGCGGCATTAAAACCGGATTAAAAAGAGATTAAATTATCAGGGGTGGAAAACCCAGTCTGACAGTGGTTCCCTGTCCGGGCACGGATCCGATATCCACTGATCCGTTATGATTTTTTATTATCTGGAAGACAAGGGAAAGACCAATCCCGTGGCCGGGAGCACCTACATTGCTTCCCCTGTGAAAAGGTTCAGAAATATGTTCGAGATCCTCCTGAGGAATGCCTATTCCCCTGTCGGTGAAGATGACAGACAGACCTTCGTCAGTAAATTCTATATCTACATCGACAGAATGATCTCCGGAGTATTTGCACGCGTTCTCAATAATATTCGAAAAAGCCGTTTTCAGCAGGAAGTCATCGCCTGAGACAACAAGCAGATCGGAATCGGTCACACCCTTGCCAAGTGATATGTTAATTAAAAACTCCTTCCTGAATTTATTGAATTCTTCCTTCACCTGCCAGAGTATCTCGTCAATCCTGACAGGCCGGTGTACGATGGTCTGCTTCCCTGCCGATGTCTGTGCAAGCAGCAGGAGTCTGTTTGACAGGTCAATAAGGTTCCTGATATCGTCAAGTACTGAAGATACGGCCTTTTTATACTCTTCATTGGTTCTCTCCTTCATCAGCAGAACCTCCATCTGTCCGTTCACTGAAGTAAGAGGTGTCCTTAGCTCATGCGAGGCGTTCGAGATAAAGTCCTTCTGGGCTTTTGCGGCAGTCTCGAGCCTCTCAAGCATATTATTGAAGGTCCTTGCCAGTCTGGCGATCTCATCTGTACCGTTACCTTCATCGACTCTCAGGTTAAGACTGGCAAATGTGATTTCCTCAACCTGACTCACTACCCCGGATATCGGATCCAGGGCTTTACCGGCAAAGAGCCAGCCTGTAACAGTAAAGATGACAAAACTAATAAGGCATACAAACAACAGAATGATTCTCAGGTTCCTGAGTTTTGTAAAGCCGTCTATATCGGTGGCTGCGGCAAAAACGACAAACCTGTCATATCTCTCAGTATACAGCAGTCCGAGTACCTCATAACGATCCTGTCTGAAACGTGTCCTCCCCGACAGCCTGACCTGGTTTGCCATATGCTGTGTGATGTTTATCACTGCAGCTTCGTCGGAGCTGTAAAGGATCTCATTGATATAATTCAGGATTATGATCTTTTCGCCGGGAAGGCTCACCGGGTTATCCGCTTCAATCTTTTTCAGGAGATCGACATCTATCTCCTCGACCTCAATCAGAAGGCGGGCCGTATTGATAGCCTTGTTTTCGAGCCTGTGGTAGAAATCGTCACGTCTGAAACCCGCGGAAGAAAGGTATATTGCCACAGAAGCCACCAGCATGATGATGCCTCCCATAAGCAGATACTGAAGGGTAAGACGTGTTCTTATCTGCATCCTATTCCTCCTGAAAAAAATAACCTAATCCGATGCGGGTATGGATAAGCTTCTTTTCGAAGCCCTTGTCAATTTTTTTCCTGAGAAAATTCACATAGACATCAACGACATTGGTACTGAAATCGAAACTGCTATCCCAAACTTTCTCGGCAATATCATTTCTCGAGAGGACCCTTCCGGAGTTCCGCATGAAATACTCAAGCAGTGAGAACTCCTTGGCAGTAAGTTCAACCACGACCTCTCCTCTTCTTGCAATTTTCTTATGAAGATCAAGTTCCAGGTCGGCAACTGTGAGTCTGCCGGTACTCTGGTGTATCAGTGATGACGATTTAATTAGCACCTTAACCCTTGCCAAAAGTTCCCTGAACTCGAAAGGTTTTACCAGATAATCGTTGGCTCCTGCATCAAAGCCCTGAAGCTTGTCATCGGTAGTACCAAGGGCCGTCAGTATCAGTATCGGTTTTTCAGGATATTTCTGCCTCACGAGCCTGCACAGCTCGATCCCATTGATAAAAGGTATTATGATATCAACTATATAAAGGTCGTAATCGTTCTGGAAAGCAGTAATTGAGGCAGTCCTGCCATCATGCACCACATCCACTTCATACTGGTTCTCCTGGAGACCCGATTGTATGAAAGAAGCAACCTTGAGCTCATCTTCAACAACAAGTATTCTCATAATTATATGTTGCCCTGAAGGCACACATCAGATGATAAATATAGTAAATGCCTGAAATAGCAGGATATGCGTTATCTGTTAAAAAACTGAAAAAATGACAGCTTGTAAAAATCAGAGGCCCGGGCACGATACATGGTATCCCTTACCATCTGAAATGAGTCATCTACCTCAGAAGCTTCCTGATGTTATATAGTTTATTCAGGGCTTCAATCGGTGTCAGATTGTCAATATCAGCATTGATTAATTCGTCACGGATCTGTTTGAGGACCGGATCGTCGAGCTGGAAGATACTCAGCTGGATGCCTTCCCTATGGTCGGCCAGTCCTGCAACCGGTTTCGACAGTTCCTGCCTGTCGTGACCCTGTTCAAGTTCTTCGAGTATCTCGTTTGCACGTTTGACAACACTTCTGGGCATACCGGCCATCCTGGCGACATGAATCCCGAAGCTGTGTTCACTGCCCCCTCTTTTAAGTTTTCTGAGGAAGACAATTTTATTGTTTAGTTCCCTGATCGACACGTTATAGTTCCTGACCCTGGAGAATGAGTTTTCCATCTCATTAAGCTCGTGGTAATGAGTGGCAAAAAGAGTCTTGGGTTTCAGGGCGCTTTCGTGAAGGTATTCGACCATGGCCCAGGCGATGGAGATCCCGTCGTAAGTACTTGTCCCACGGCCTATCTCGTCGAGCAGGATCAGGCTTCTGTCCGACAGGTTGTTAAGAATACTGGCGGTCTCATTCATCTCGACCATAAAGGTCGATTCACCAAGGCTTATGTTATCGGAGGCTCCAACCCGTGTAAAGATCTTATCGACCATACCTATCCTGGCTGAGGCTGCAGGCACAAAGCAGCCAGTCTGTGCCATCAGAACGATCAGTGCAGTCTGACGAAGAAGGGCCGACTTACCCGACATATTGGGCCCCGTGAGTATTATGATCTGCTGGTCTTCGTCATTCAGGATAAGATCGTTGGGTACATATGATTCACCCGGAGGCAGTTGTTTCTCAATTACAGGATGTCTTCCTTCAATGATCTCAAGCGATCTGGTCTCGTCGAGAACAGGCCGGACATAACTATTCTCTACCGAGATAACGGCAAATGACCTCAGACAGTCAATACGGGCTACAAGGGAGGAGTTTAGCTGGATCGGGGTAATGAATTCAGAGACAGCAATCACCAGGTCGTCGAAAAGTCTTGCCTCCAGGTCCCCTATCCTTTCTTCTGCCCCAAGAATCTTGCCCTCATAGCTCTTAAGCTCTTCCGTGATATACCTTTCGGCATTCACAAGTGTCTGTTTCCTTATCCATTCCGGAGGCACCTTGTCACGATGAGTGTTCCTGACCTCAATATAATAACCGAAGACATTGTTAAAGCTTACCTTAAGTGATGATATTCCGGTCCTCTGACTTTCCCGGTTCTGAAGATCCTCGAGATACTCTTTGCTATTATAAAGCATCTTTCTTAGTTCATCAAGTTCTTCAGACACTCCGGAAGCTATCACGTTCCCCCTGTTCAGCTGGAAGGGTGCATCATTATTCAGTTCTCTGGCGATCCTGTCGGCTATGGTTTTGCAGGGATTCATCTGTTCTCCTATCTTTTCCAGAGGGCTGCATCCACTCTCGTTACAGAGTCTTTGCAACGGTTCAATGGCCCTGAGAGCACGTTTCAGCTGGACCAGCTCCCTTGGATTGATCCTTGCGACAGCAACCTTCGAAATTATTCTCTCAAGGTCACCTATCTGTTTTATCATCTCGCCCGATTCGTCACTTTTACCCTGGTTTTCAACAAAATATGATACAACATCGAGCCTGTCACATACCGGGGAGAGGTCCTTAAGAGGCAATGAAAGCCAGCGTTTCATCAGTCTTCCTCCCATCGGGGAAATGGTATGGTCAACTACATCGATCAGGGTTTTTGCACCTTCGTAGGATGAATGGAAGAGTTCCAGATTTTTGATTGTGAATTTATCGAGCCATACATATCGCTCCTCTTCAATCCTTGAAAGGCGTACTATATGGCCAAGATGTTCGTGCTGGGTAATGTCGAGGTAATAAAGTATGGCCCCGGCGGCTATTATCCCGAAAGAAAGATTCTGAACCCCGAATCCCTTCAGGGAACTTGTTTCGAACTGCTTTATCAGCCTGTCGCCTGCTGCCTCAGGAGTGAAGATCCAGTCGTCGAGCCTGAAAGTATAGAAACGCGATCCGAATGCCGAGAGGAACTCCTCTTTTCTTGACTTCTCATAAAGCACCTCCTTGGGTTGGAAGTTATTCAGCATCTGGTCAACATATTCCAGTGTACCCTCCGAAGCCATGAACTCTCCGGTGGATATATCAAGAAAGGCTACACCTGCAATCTTTTTATCTATATGAACGGCTGCAAGAAAATTATTCTCCTTGTGATTAAGGACATTCTCATTAAGCGATACCCCAGGGGTCACCAGTTCGGTGATACCTCTCTTTACTATCTTCTTGGTGAGTTTAGGATCCTCGAGTTGTTCACATATAGCCACCCTCTGCCCTGCCCTAACCAACCTCGGAAGGTATGTATCCAGCGCATGATAGGGAAATCCCGCCAGTTCAACAAAGGATGCGGATCCGTTGGCTCTTCTGGTCAGGGTAATGCCCAGTATCTCTGAGGCCCTGATGGCATCCTCCCCGAAGGTCTCATAAAAGTCGCCCACCCTGAAGAGCAATATGGCATCAGGATGTTTTGCCTTGATGCTGAAGTATTGCTTCATAAGTGGCGTCTCCACATATTTCAGTTCGTCTGGCATAGCACTTTTAAAAGAGAAGACAATTTAACCTTTTTGAAAAAATAAAGATAAACAGGATGGAAATAAATTTCTATATCAGGGCTACGATTTCAGATACCATACAGTGGTTCACCCGCACCGCAGGTACAAGCTGCCAACCATTCAGAGATTTGTTGATTTACCCGCTCCCGGACCTCAAAGCCTGGTGATAATTCATAGCTCAGAATTTCAGATAAAAATCTCTTGTAAGGTTCATATAGTCGGCTGTATATTCATGCCTTGGACCCTTCCCGATGGTCAGAAAGCTCTCAGTGACCGTTTGCCCCGACCTGCTGAAACTCATTATCATCCGGATGACCGGGCCTGAGGGCGTGGGTTTTATCTTAAGTATCCGGTTACAGCTAAGACCATATTCAGGAGCCTCAGCCATAAAAACAGCAGCTTCGGCATAGGGTAATATTATCAGGAAAGAGCCATTCTCATCCAGCAGGACGCTGACAGCCTTCAGAAGATCGCCAGGTTGAAGTGAATCATTATGCCGTGAGGCGGCCTTACGGGAATCGGGATTTTTTAGTGAACCTGTAAAAAAAGGCGGGTTAGTTACAATAATATCAAACTTCATTGCACACGAAGAAAAGTCCTGCAGAGTTGTATTTAGAACACTGATCCTGTCGTTCCACCTGCAGTTTCCAACGTTCCGGCAGGCCTGTTCAAAGGAGTCGTAATCGGGTTCGATTGCTGTTATCCGGGCCCCTGACCTCTGGGCAAGCATTATGGCAAGCAGCCCGGTCCCAGTACCAATATCGAGTATACTCTCAGCCCCTCCTGTATCGGCCCAGGCTCCCAGTATCACACTGTCGGTGCCTACCTTAAAGGATGCCTTATCCTGATGAATGGTGAACTGCCTGAAACTGAAATAAGTGTTTGCCATATTCTGCAAGGATTTCTTACTTTTACGAGCCCAATTTAAGGAAATGAAGTTAAAAAGTCACGGGATAAAAGAGTTTCTTGATGAAAAGGCTGAACAATATAACCGGCCCTCATTCATTGAGACTGATCCTGTTAGTATTCCACACAGGTTTACACTCAAAGAGGATATAGAGATAGCAGGGTTTCTCGCAGCAACAATTGCATGGGGGAACCGTAAGACGATACTTAAAAGTGCGGCAAGGATGATGGAGATCCTTGATGATTCACCTTTTGAATTTATTATGAATTCGGGGGGTAGCGAATTCGATGGGGCGCTACGTTTCGTACACCGGACTTTCAACTCTGCCGATCTTGCTTTTTTTCTGAAAGCTCTGCGTCATATTTACAGGGATAAAGGAGGGCTTGAGAGAATCTTTGAAACCCACAAGACATCTGATTCGCTTCAGCCTGCAATTCATGAACTGCATAACATTTTCTTTGAACTTCCGCACGAAAAAAGGACAGAAAGGCATGTCTCAGATCCCTTTAAAGGATCGGCAGCAAAAAAGATAAATATGTATCTCAGATGGATGATCCGGAAAGATGACAGGGGAGTCGATTTTGGTATCTGGAAAACCATATCACCCTCAATCCTTTCATGTCCCCTTGATGTCCATTCAGGAAACATAGCCAGAAAACTTGGCATACTGAAACGCACACAAAATGATGCCAGGGCGGTATCCGAGCTGGATGGAGTTCTGAGAAGCTTTGACCCGGCAGATCCTGTTAAATATGATTTTGCCTTGTTCGGGCTGGGGGTATCCGGGGAATTTCAATACGATGTTGCGGATTGAAAGGTGGAAAAAAATGATTCACTCAGAGAAACGGTTCATGCCTCATTGACAATGAGGCCGTCCTTAATCTGAAGGATACGGTCCGACATGTCGGCCAGTTGCCTGTCGTGAGTGACAATGATGATGGTCTGGCCAAAAGTATCCCGCAGCCTGAAAAATAGCTTGTGCAGTTCATTCTTGTTCTCAGAGTCAAGGTTTCCCGAAGGCTCATCGGCAAGGATCACTGCCGGATTATTTACCAGGGCCCTGGCTACGGCAACACGTTGCTGTTCGCCTCCGCTGAGTTCAGAGGGTTTATGATCGAACCTGCCTGTCAGATTCAGGAATCCCAGCAGTTCTGCTGCTCTCGCTTCAGCCTCCTGTTTGTTTTTTCCGGCGATATAGGCTGGAATACATACATTTTCCAGTGCTGTGAATTCAGGCAGCAGCTGGTGAAACTGGAAAACAAAACCAATGTTCGAGTTTCTGAAAGAAGCCATAGCCTTGCTCCCAAGCCTGCTTATGTCAGTATCGTCATAGTAAACAGAACCTGTGTCGGGTGAATCAAGGGTTCCGATGATCTGAAGAAGGGTAGTCTTTCCGGCGCCACTGGCACCGACAACAGAAACCACCTCTTTATCATTGATCTCTATATCAATGCCTTTAAGCACCCGAAGTTCGCCGTATGATTTTGTGATTCCTTTGGTTCTGATCATCGACCCGAAATAAAAAGCTAATATTTGGCAACAAAAGCCATAGAGAAAGAAGAAAAAAGATTATCAGTCATTATTATAACCATAGTTATAATAATTTTCATCCGGTTCATTTATACTTCTCTTGTAGCTGCTCGTGTTCTCAGCTGAATTATTACCAGGACTGTCTTTTATCTCTGCAGTACCTTTTCCGGGGTTATCCTTTGTCTCACTGGCATCTTTTTCGATGTTCGTCTTTACCTCATTTACAGTATTCTGAATATCGCCGGTAACCTGGTTGATCTGCTTGTTTATATTATCACTCGCTTCAGTGACGTCTTTTGTGATCGACCCTGAAATATCATTCACCTCACTCTTAATGGTAGTTGTTACATCATTCAGATCCTTGCGGATCTCTCTTGTGCTCTCTTCAAACTCCCTTTTTATATCATCGGTGGCCTTTCTGAAGTCGCGCATGCCTTTTCCTATGCCTTTTGCTATTTCAGGCAGTTTGTCGGCACCAAAGAGCAGAAGCACCACTATCACTATAACAAAAATCTCCTGTCCGCTCATCTGATTTAAAATCAATTATCAATCTGGTTGACAAAGGTAATAAAAAGTAATTACTTATATCCGACGGAGAAGGTGGGAAGCAAAAAAAAAGAGGGTCTTAAAAGGCCCTCTTTATCAATAACATCACCTGATTAATATTTTATTCCTTTTTTCTTTGTTGAGTCATAAACAAGGGAAGAAGCAATAAATATTGAAGAGTATGTTCCAACTATAACACCAACTATAAGTGCGAAGAGGAAGCCCCTTATTGTTGCTCCTCCGAAGAAGAACATCACGATAAGAACCAGTATGGAGGCGACCCCTGTGTTAAGGGTACGGCTAAGTGTGTCGTTCATTGCAAGGTTTATTACCTCTTTAACGGGACGTTTCCTGTGGAGTGGAAGGAATTCCCTGAGTCGGTCGTAAACAACCACGGTATCGTTCACCGAATAACCGATAACGGTCAGAATGGCTGCGATGAATGCCTGATCTATCTCCATCGAGAAGGGCATTATCCCCCACAGCAGGGAATAGATACCTATTACAATCATTGTATCATGGGCAAGGGCTACCATGGCGCCCAGACCATATTGCCAGTTTCTGAAACGAATGAAGATATATAGGAACATAATGATCAGTGACAGTACTACAGCCCACACAGCCTTTCTCGTGATGTCACTTGCAATTGTTGGTCCGACTGTTTCCGAACTTATCCTGTAATCCGAAAGGAATTTGTCCTTTGATACATCACTGCCGATCATTCCCTTTAATCCATTGTACAGTGTGGTCTCTATCTCATCATCCACTCCGGTTTCCCCGATCCTGTACTTGGTAGTGATTCGCACCTGATCCTCGCTTCCGAAGGTTACAACCTGAGGAGGTTCGCCAAAGACTTC
>CAZBQM010000016.1:0-7724 GCA_964494045.1 uncultured Rikenellaceae bacterium | reverse complement strand
GAAGTGAAGATACCTATTATAAGGGTGGTTGCAAATCCTTTTATTGGTCCGGTTCCGAAGATATAAAGAACAGCACCAGTAAGAAGAGTCGTGATGTTTGAGTCGAGAATGGCTGAAAGGGCTCCCTTGTAACCATCGGATATAGCCAGTTTTACTCCCTTCCCTGCCCTTAGTTCCTCCCTGATCCTTTCAAAGATAAGAACGTTGGCATCGACCGACATACCAATTGTAAGAACAATACCGGCAATACCGGGAAGGGTGAGGACAGCACCCAGGGATGTTGTGACTCCCATAAGCAGGAATACGTTGCCGAACAGCGCTATGTCGGCGATGGTTCCTGCGCTCTTGCTGTAATAGAAGATCATATAAAGAAGGACTATTACAAAAGAAATCACGAAGGAGATCAAACCGGCACTGATTGCTTCTTTTCCGAGAGTCGGTCCTACAACAGTTTCAGATACTATCCTGGCAGGAGCCGGAAGTTTACCTGATTTAAGGATATTTGCAAGGTCATCAGCTTCTTCAATGGTAAAATCGCCTGTGATTTCAGTGTTTCCTCCTGTAATCTCAACTTCAACCCTCGGATAGGAGCGTACATATCCGTCAAGAACGACGGCAATACATCTGCCGATGTTTTCGCGTGTCATTCTTGCCCATGTCTTGGCGCCTTCTGCACTCATTGAGAAGTCGACCTTAACTTCTGATCCGGTCGCACCTGATGAGGGGCGTGCTGAAGTAATTACATCACCGTCCATTGGGGGACGTCCGTCACGGGTAGTAACCTTTATTGCATGAAGCTCATAAAGTGTACCGGTGGGGTCATATTTATACGGATTCTGGCTCCAGAGCAGTTTAAGGTCGCGGGGAAAGAGAGATTTTATCTGGTTTAGCTTCAGCATGGCATTAACCTCTGCCGTATCTATCCCGGCTGCAAGTCCTACCATGCTTGAAGGCAGAGCTTCTCCCTGTTCGGTTACCCTCGGGCTGAGAACACCAAAAAGCGGATTCTGAGTATTGAACTCCTCCCTGGTTGAAGCGGGTGCCTGTGCGGTACTGTCTTTCTTAATCAGGTCGAGCAGCGACTTGTCAGATCCGGTAGCTGTGGAATCAGCCTGTGCGTTATCGCCTGCAAGAGTATCGGCTTTGGCAGTGACAGTCTGAATATCCCTGAGAAGGGTGTTTGCCTGTGCCAGATATCCTATTACCTCGGCATTCTCGTAAGTTTCCCAGAATTCAAGGTTGGCAGTACCCTGAAGAAGTTCACGAACCCTTGTGGGATCATCCTGCCCTGGCAGTTCAATAAGTATACGGCCCTTGGTTGCCATACTCGAGATATTCGGCGAGACAACTCCGAACCTGTCGATCCTCGACCGCAGAATATTAAATGCATTATTAATGGCATCAGTAACCTCTCCGTCGAGTACCTTAAGAACCTGCTCGTTTGTTGAACTAAAGTTGATCTTGTCGCGGAGTTCCACGGTACCAAAGATAGCAGCCAGGCTGGCATTGGGATCTATCTCCTGGAAGGCTCTTCCGAAATGTGTCAGGTAATCAACCTGGCTCTGTGCCTGGTACTGTGCCCTGGCCTTTATAAGAGCTTCATTGAAGGTTTTGTCTGTACTATAGTTTGAGAGAGCTTTAAGGATATCCTCGACCGATACTTCGAGAGTGACGTTCATTCCACCCTTGAGGTCAAGGCCAAGATTTATCTCTTTTTTCTGGACTTCTTTAAAGGTATTACCAAGGTAACTCCATTTATCTTTTGGCAGGGCATTAACCGAGTCTAAATAGTCTTCCTGCTTTACCAGATCTCCTTTGGCATATTCCTTGGCATCTTTTCTAACCTTATATGCTGCACCCGTAAACGAAAGCTGATATATACTTATCAGGGCTAATGCAATTGCCAGAGTGACAATAGCTGCTTTGTTCTGCATCTCTCTTATTTTTGGATTATTTCGATCTTATTTTCTGAATATTCGGTTGTTGAGGCGCAAAGATATTAAAATTTTATAAAAAACTTTAAAAATTATTCGCTTGAAAAGTTATAAAAAAGCCTGGCAACAATTGCCAGGCTCGGAGTTGGAGTGTAATATATACATTAATCCAGAAGTTTCTCATATTCGGCCTCTAACGGCTTTTTATTAATAAAGTCGTACAGAGCGAGGCTGCGGATATTATAGAAATAGTTCCAGTAGTTCTGAAGGGCCTGAACGTAAGCCCTCCTGTTCTGGTCCTTGCGGGTGTCAGCATTATTAAGGTCAAGGACAGCGATCTTCCCGATGAGGAACCTTGCCTTTGTGACCTCATACATCCTCATGGCCACTGTATCTGATTTTGCTGCAATGGCCACCTGTTGTGCCTGAAGGTTGAACTGGTCGACATCGAGAAGAAGGTTCTGTTCAAAGTCATTAAGAGCCTGTTCATTCTGAACCTGTGCAAGTTCAAGGTTTGACTGCGCCATTTTATAACGGCCACGTCCCAGTCCCCAGTCGAGTATTGGGAGGGTAATACCCAGCCGGATACTCTGCTGCTGGTTCGATTTGGCATAAGCAAGATCAAAGTCAGGATCCTGGTCACGTAAACCAAATGATGCCACAAGGTTTGCATTAAGTCCCTTTTCAGCCTTGGCCTGGGCAACATTGCTCTGTGACTGAAGAAGAGTCAGCTGCTGTTGCATAATCTCAGGGTTATTTGCGACGGCCATGTCAAGAACCTCCTGGGAATTTACCTTCAGGTCAGGTATCTCAGTCGGAAGAATCAGTTCGATCCTTACATTGTCGTTAAACCCGAGGAAGGACCTTAGCCTGATCTCCCTGTCCCTCAGATTCATCTCAGCCTGTGACCTGTCGGTCTGGGAGTTAAGCCATGTAAGCTGCATCTGGAGAAGCTCATCTTCAGATATTGTTCCCAGCTGGAACCTTCCCTCAGCCATCCTGTAAAGGGTGTCAGAGTTTGAGTAGTTCATGGCTGATATCTGGGTATTTATCTGGGCAAGAGCCAGTGAGAAGAAGTTCATAACTGCCTGTGAATGCACACCTTCCATGTTTGAGATATAAGTCTTCTTGGCAGTCTCATACTTAAGCGGTTCTGTTTTCTTCTGCCATTTGAGTGAGTTATACCTGAACAATGGCTGGTTAAGGGAAATACTTACCGGGGCGGTTATATAATTCCGTTTGTCATTCTCAAAATCATTTTCGAGAGTAAGGTCAGAATTAAGGGATATGGTACCTCCGGTAAGGCCTATGTTCTGGGAAAGAGAAAGAGATCCTATGTTTCTCAGGACGTCGGTTGACCTGTAGTACCATTCGTCAGTACCTGAGTTCCATACCCTTTCCAAAGCTGTACTGTAGTTTGGGGTAGTTCCCGTAAGTGTAAGGGAGGGTCTGTATTCGGCAACAAAGGTACGGTACTGCCAGTAACTTGCACGGAACCTGTTCCTGGCCATCATGGCATTGGGAGAGTTCTCTTCGGCAATTTTAATAACCTCCTCGAGGGTAAGCTTTTTTACTTCCTGGGCTTCGGTCTTTACGGCCGGGAATAGAAATAAACCTATTGACAATAACAAAAATAACTTCTTCATCTTAAATATATTATTCATACCTTAATGATTCGATCGGATCTTTTTCAGATGCTCTTTTAGCCGGTGAATAGCCGAAGATAACGCCGACAGCTGCCGAGACGCCGAAAGCTATGACGACGGAGAAAAACGAGACCAGCGTCATGATACCGGCAATCTGTTCAATCAGTTTAGCCATGATGACTCCAAGGAAAACGCCAATGAAACCTCCTGTGACGCTAATAAGTACTGCTTCGGAAAGGAACTGAACGACGATATCCATCTTTTTGGCCCCGATAGCCATTCTGGTTCCTATCTCCTTGATTCTTTCCATGACTGAGGCGAACATGATGTTCATGATACCTATACCTCCTACTATCAGTGATATGCTGGCAATAGCCCCGAGGACTATATTGAAAATATCCTTTGTCCTCTGCTGCTGTTTAAGAAGCAGTTCAGGCACAGTAATCTCAAAGTCCTTCACGTTGCTGTGACGGCGCGTCAGCATACGGCTGAGGATCTCGGTTGTGGGATTGAGTTGTTCGGTTTCGCTGACCTGTACAACAATCCTGTCGAGCTGGTTATAGTTGGTCTCCACATCTGAAGAGGCATCAGAACTACTGACGATAACCCTTGACATTCCACCAGGGCCGCCCGGGCCACCGCCGAACATCTGGAGATTTGAAGAAGCCTCGGATACAAGTTTCGTATTCAGAAGAGCCCTGTTCTGATACCTGAGGAGCATTGTCTGGACAGGGATGTAGATGTTATCATTATAAACGTTTACGCCTTTCTCTTCGAATCCGGTAAGACTCACATTTGTTTTCTGAAGTACACCTATTACCTTTAACCAGATGCCGTTGAACTTAATATACTGGCCAATGGGATCGACCTTGCTGAAAAATTTTGCCCTTATATTGGCGCCGATGATACAAACCTGGATGCCGTTCTCTTCCTGATAGTCATTGAAAATGGTTCCGGCCACCAGTGGGAGATTGTACAGTTCGAAGTAATCGTTCGATACACCCACCAGCTTGGCTGTATATTTAATACCGTTAAGCATGGCAGTTGAATTAAAGGATATCTCAGGACTGATCCTTTTGACGGAAGGCAGAGTTTCCTTTATTGCCTCAACATCGAGCATATCGAGCCCTCTCGAGAATTTCTTCTGTTGCTTTTCACCCTCATCATTTGAGGACGATTTGTCGGGTATAATGGGATTGATCAGTATGTTATTGACACCGACCATCTTCATTTGTTCCATAATTTCCTGCTTGGCCCCCTTTCCGATCGCAAGCATTGCTATTACTGCGGCAACCCCGAATATGATACCGAGAGCGGTAAGCATCGATTTCAATTTGTTCGAGACTATCGATTCAACGGCGATCTCAATATCGTGAAAATATCTGAAGATAAATTTTAACATAGCATTTCGCTTTTGATATAATTCTGGTAATGTTACACTTATACTTAAGAAAGATCCTATTCTCCGTTGCCCTGGTTGACAGGCATCCTCTGAGGTTGCTGTCCTCCCTGGCGTGGGGCACCGGCAGCTCCCTGCTGCATACCGGATCTCATTCTTCTCATGGCTGCGGTATCCATCTGCCTTCCTCCCTGTGCTCCGCCAGGCACGTTATTCCTCATATTCTGGAAACGTTCCATCATCTCCGGAGTCATTTCTCCTCCCATACCGCCGGGCATCATGCCAGGTCTTCTCTGACTGGCCCTTTCTGCCTCTTCCCTGAGTCTTTTCTCTTCGGCAGCCTTAGCTTTTTCCTTATCACGTATGGTAGCTATCAGCTCTTCTCCTACAAGCTTGAAATTCTCAGGTTTTTCAGGAACACTCAGGTAAACCACATCTCCCGGTTCAAGTCCCTGCTCAACAATAATATTGTTCTCATTTGATTCCCCAAGAACAACGACCTGCCTTGTTTTATGATTAGTATAAACGAAAGGAATACTGTCGGCACCGGTCTGAACACTTTCAAGGGGGATATAGGTAACACTGGGAATTGATTTTGTTACTATCTTGTTACCGGTAGTCATCGAAGGCCGGAGGATGGGATCTGATCCGTTAACCTTAACCATTACTTCAAACACCTTTGCGTCAGCATTGGGTAGCTGTTCCCCGATATTGGCTACAGAGATGACCTCTCCGGAATATGTTCTCTCAGGAAAGGCATCAACAACGATATCAACTTTCTGTCCGGCACTCACCTTACTTACATCTATCTCGTTAACATAGGTTTTGGAGATCATCGTCGACATATCGGGAAGTGTTGCAACGACATTGTCCCATGGAGATACTGAAGATCCGACTTTCCTTTTTGAACCGGTCCTGTCTCTTTTATAGATAACCATACCATCGGATGGTGCAGTGATGATAAACTGTGACAGGATCTTCTGAAGATCGTTAACCCGCTGGCGCTGTTCGTTGAGATTGTTTTTTATAGTCCTCATATCCGAACGGGCCTGCTCAAGTCTGAGAGAATAACCCTTTACAGACTGTTCCAATGATCTCTGTGCCTTGTCGAGGGATATTTCTGCCTGCCTGATAGTTGTCGGGGGTTCATATTTTGACTGCTGAAGGGTAATGGTTGCCTCCTCGACAGAAAACCTCAGGTTCTTGATGTTATCTCTCAGGTTGCTAAGAGTAACAGCCGTATCGAGCATTTTAACCTCAAGGTTTGTCTCCTGGGTTGTCAGCCTTTCAAGCTCATCTTTCAGGTTGTTGTCAAAGGTGGTCCTGTCGAGGGTAGCCACATAATCTCCGGCCTTCACCTCCGTACCTTCAGCAACGAGGTCGGTTATTTTGATATCCATGGCTCTGATGTTCCTGCTCTGGGTAAACTCGGGTCCGGTTATATCTGTTGAATTCTCAGCCTGCAATTCACCGGTTGTAGTAACAACGATATCAAACTGCCCCGTCTGTACCTCGGCATAGAGATTGGCAACATCTTTCTTCTTCGATACCCTGCCGATTATAATCAAAGTAATTATCGCTAAAACTGCAACAATACCTGTAATAATAATTGTTCTTTTCATCTGGATTATCCTTTAATATTTATTTATCCCTGTCTAAATCATTAGTTTACCTGTTACATTTCAGAGTCGTGCTACCTTTTTTTCATCAGTCGGAGGCTGAACACTGCTCTGATCTTTACCCTTTACAGACATCCATTCAGGGATTTTTATTCCTG
Source organism: uncultured Rikenellaceae bacterium (assembly GCA_964494045.1). Lineage (GTDB taxonomy): Bacteria > Bacteroidota > Bacteroidia > Bacteroidales > VadinHA17 > LD21. Next base: position 968 of record CAZBQM010000016.1, on the reverse strand, counting down.
AAGATGTTAAAAATTGTTTTGTATTAGATATTTTTAACAATCTCTATCACGCTATTTGCCAGATCATCAGCCTCTTTATCATTTCTTCCCTCGGCATAGACCCTCATTATGGGTTCTGTATTGGATTTTCTGATCTGAACCCATCCGTTTTCCATCTCTATCTTCATGCCATCCCTTTCATCGATAAAACAGCTGCTGAAACGCGATCGTACAATATCGGTTATTCTGTTGAAATCGGTATCCGGCGCCAGATCAAGTTTCTTCTTGGCTATGACGTAGCCTGGATAGGTTTTTCTCAGATCCGAACATGTCATCCTGCTTCCGGCAAGCAGGGAAAGAAAGAGGGCAATCCCTGCCAGGGCATCGCGGCCGTAGTGAAGCGCCGGATAGATCACTCCACCGTTACCTTCACCTCCTATCACCGCATCATGTTTTTTCATCTCTGTAACCACATTTACCTCACCCACTGCGGCCGAGAAATAGCTGCATCCGTATTTCTCAGTAACATCCTTCAGCGCCCTTGTCGACGACATGTTTGAAACAGTATTCCCCGGAGTATGCCTGAGAACGTAATCGGAAACCGAAACAAGTGTGTATTCTTCCCCGAACATAGAACCATCTTCGCAGATTATTGCCAGCCTGTCAACATCAGGATCAACAACAAAGCCTGCATGAGCTTTTTCATTGCGTGTGACTTCAGAAATGTTGACAAGGTTGGCAGGCAATGGTTCGGGATTATGCGCGAAGTTACCGTCAGGTACCTCGTTAAGAAGTATCACCTCTTTGACTCCGAGAGCCTTTAGAAGATCTGGTAAAATAATACTTCCGACCGAATTGATACAGTCGACCGTTATCCTGAATCCGGCAGCCCTTATGGCATCAGTATTCACGAGGTCAAGCCTGAGGATGGCCTCAATATGCTTTTTGTTCCACGATCCGTCTGCAATGACCGAGCCAGTATCATTCAC
>CAZBQM010000015.1:0-42162 GCA_964494045.1 uncultured Rikenellaceae bacterium | reverse complement strand
TGTAGTCCCACCAGGAATCGAACCTGAATCTAAGGTTTAGGAAACCTCCGTTCTATCCATTGAACTATGGGACCATCAATCCGGCCGTAAAAATATATCTTTTTTTCATGATTACAAAAAGATGAGGCAATGAACCAGTCACGTCCTGAAAGTAATCCCTGGTTCCCCCGGAGTATCACATCCATAATACAGACATTCAACATCTTTACATTTCATACTTACCCTCCGCCATCCCTCAATTGACAGGTTCAGGTTGCCATCTTCCTTTTTTCATTTTGTATCTTCTTTTTATTTTTTCTCAAATCCGATTATCTTTAATACATTCATGTCTTAAACCTCTGCCCGATGAACTACATTGATTTCATATTAATTACCCTGCTTGTCTTTGGCGTAGCAAGGGGATTCATGGACGGACTGATCAAAGAGGTTGCCTCACTGGCAGCCCTTATCCTGGGGATCTGGGGAGCCATTAAGTTCTCATCATTCACTGCCGCACAACTTTATGATCTTTTCGACATGACAGGCAGGTATGTGGGGATAATAGCCTTTGCAATAACCTTTGTCATTATTGTCATCATCATCCATTTTATCGGCATGGTTATCGACAAATTTGTCACCTCTATTTCCCTTGGCTTTCTTAACAGGCTCCTTGGCCTGGTTTTCGGACTCGTCAAGACGGCCCTTATCCTGAGTGTCATACTTGTGGTTCTTAATGCCGTTGATGCCCGCCACCCCTTTCTGCCGAAAGAAAAGATAGAACAATCACGTTTATACAATCCCATTGCAGACCTGGTTCCCTCATTATTCCCCGTACTCGGGGAAGGCAGTTTCGAACACAGCTTCGACAGCTTTAAAAAGAAACCCGGTGGTGTAGCTATTTAACTCTCTTTGCTATATTTGCATTTCTGAATAAAGAGGATTATGAATTTTGTTGATGAACTGAAATGGAGGGGCATGATACATGATATTATGCCTGGCACAGAGGAACTTCTTAGCAACACTATGACGGCCGGATACATAGGATTTGATCCCACAGCCGACTCACTGCATATCGGGCATATGGTTCAGGTGATGCTGCTTGTTCACTTCCAGCGTTCCGGACATGTTCCCATAGCTCTCGTGGGAGGTGCCACAGGTATGATAGGTGATCCTTCAGGAAAATCTGAAGAGAGAAACCTTCTTGATGAGGAGACTCTCCGTAAAAATGAATCAGGAATCAGGGAACAGCTTGCACGCTTCCTCGATTTCAATCCGGAGAGAAAAAACCATGCCCTGATGGTCAATAACTACGACTGGATGAAGAACTTTTCGTTCCTTGGCTTCATCCGTGATATAGGAAAGCATATTACAGTCAACTATATGATGTCGAAGGATTCGGTTAAGAAAAGGCTGGGCTCTGATTCAAATGAGGGTATGTCGTTCACCGAGTTCTCATATCAGCTGGTGCAGGGTTATGATTTCCTCAACCTGTATAATGAAAAGGGTTGCAGGCTCCAGATGGGCGGTTCTGACCAGTGGGGAAACATTGTCACAGGTACCGAACTTATAAGAAGGAAAACCGGCGGTGAAGCCTTTGCCCTGACATGTCCGTTGATTACCAAGTCGGACGGGACAAAATTTGGCAAGACCGAATCAGGTAATGTCTGGCTCGATCCACGGAAGACTTCTCCCTATCATTTCTACCAGTTCTGGCTTAACGTTTCAGACGAGGATGCCGCCCGGTATATTAAGATATTTACGCTTCTCGGCAAAGAAGAGATAGAAACCCTTACAGAAGAACATAACAAGGCGCCCCATGAGAGGATTCTTCAGAAGAAACTGGCTGAGGAAGTGACCCTGATGGTTCACTCACGTCAGGATTATGAGGCTGCTGTTGAAGCTTCTCAGATTCTCTTTGGAAAAGGCACCACCGAGTCGCTGAAAAGGATGGATGAGGAGACCTTCCTCTCAGTCTTTGAAGGTGTTCCGGTTTTTGAAGTAAAAAAAGAAATCATTGAGAAAGGTGTTTCAGTGACCGATCTATGTGCTGAGCTCACATCAGTGTTCGCATCGAAGGGAGAGCTTAGAAGAATGGTCCAGGGTGGCGGATTGAGTATAAACAAAGCAAAAATCGACAGTCCCGACACGACCATCGGTAGTGAAATGCTGCTGAATACAAGGTACCTGCTGCTGCAAAAAGGGAAAAAGAATTATTCCCTCATCAAGGCAGTCTGATTGTGACGCATAAGGTCAAGGGCAATAATTGAAATATCGTCGAACAGCGAGGGATTACTGTCGGGAATACCCAGCTTTTCAAGCATCACGCTTACATTTTCTCCGGCCGGCTCGTTGTTCCTTATTACGTTTATTATCTCACGCGTCGTTATCTCTTTCCCGTCGCTGCCTTTCAGTTCAGAGAGGCCGTCGGTATAACATACCAGCTTGGAATAGTTATCTATATGCAGGGTGACGCTTTTAAAAGGAGGTATTTCATCGAGCATACCAATACCCACACACAGCGGGCCAAGGTGCCTGACTTCATCCCTTACTGTGTCGTATAAAACCGGAGGGTTGTGGGCAGCGTTTACATACTCAAGTGTCCCGTCTTCACTGTCGAAACGTGCAACAAAGAGTGTAATGAACTTTTCACCGTCTGCATTGGCCATTATCAGGCCGTTCAGCTTCTCAATAAGATTTACCAGGCTGATATCCTGAGTAAAAAGGGCTCTCAGGCTGGCCTGGAAGTTTGACATCAGGATGGCTGCAGGTAAACCTTTTCCCGACACATCCGCAATACAGAAGCCTGTTTTCCGTGACGAGAGTCGTATATAATCGTAATAGTCGCCTCCCACTTCGTAATGAGGAAAATAAAATCCGTTGGCACTGATAAAGCTCCCCTGCGGCGTATCGAGATCTTCAGGAATCAGCATCTGCTGCATTTTGGCTGCCAGTTCAAGTTCCTTTCTGAGGGCTTCCTGCCTCAGGCTCTCGTTAAACAGCCTCTTATTCTCGATGGCAACGGCTATGATGCCTGAGATGGTCTGGATAAACCCAAGGTGCTTGATGACGGGGCTTACACCCTCGCCTTCTTCCTCGATATCGCCAATCAGAACAAAGGCCTGCATAACGTTGTTATTGCTTACAGGTATTATTATGTCAACACCCGGAAAATGCGGGTCGTCGGTGACAAAGGCTATTTCAGTGAACTGCATCAGGTCCCTGTCAACATCCAATGCAGTCATAAAGTTCGCGGGGAAGCCCCCGTTAAGAATAGGTTCCCATGCCGGTGATCTCTTGTAAATAAGAATCTTACCGATTTTCAGATTGTCCCGTAGGATGGACTCATATTTCGAAAGAAGTTCCCCCGCAGGTATATTAGCATTAATTGACAGGGTCAGGTCAAGAAGGGCATCAAGTTTGAATCTGGAAACCTGCAGTCTTTTCTTTGATGCGCCTCCCCCTTTCATTTTTACCTAAGCTTTTACCCTTTCAACATATGACCTGTCACGGGTATCTACCTTTATCTTATCGCCTGTATTAACAAACAGGGGGACCATAATAATGCTGCCCGTTTCGATAGTTGCCCTTTTGAGAGTATTGGTTGCGGTATCACCCCTCAGTCCGGGTTCAGTATAGGTAACCTCCATGACGACGAAGGGAGGAAGGTCGACTGAAAGTACGGTATCGGTATCGGCATGAATGACCACCTCAACAGTCTGTCCTTCCTTAAGAAATTCATTATTCTCTATAAGGTCTCCGGCTATATGTATCTGTTCAAAGGTCTCGAGATGCATAAAATAGTATCCGGAGTCATCTTTGTAAAGATATTGATAGGGGCGGCGTTCGACCCTTGCAACATTGACCTTTGTGCCTGAAGAAAAGGTGTTGTCGAGAACCCTTCCCGTCTTGAGGCTCCTTAGTTTTGTTCTGACAAAGGCCGGTCCCTTGCCGGGTTTAACATGCTGAAACTGTACGATGACGTAAAGATCGTCATTATACTCTATCACCAGTCCGTTTCTGAAATCTGCAGTACTAGCCATAAAAGTGTCGTTATTCTAATTAATTGTTATTACTTTAATTTATGTTCTATCGGACTTACAAGTCCTTCATATTTTACCATTTCAACTGTAAAAGCCCCGACAAATATATTAAAACGAATCCTAACCGGTAAAAAATTTTTATCAGCAGTGAACCAGAAGCTGATATCCTCTTCGGTCTTGAAGAGCCGGCCCACTTCAGTAACGGGGTTGAACTTAAGACATCTGAGCCTGCCGGCCTTTGTTCTTATCTCCTCCACCCCCTTGAAGCGCATCTTAATGGGGTACAGCTCGTCTGTGAACCACGTCATTATGGTGATCATATCTCCCTTTTTCAGGGTATCGTAGTACGGAAGATAGTGGTTCCGGATATAATAAAAACAGGAGAGGATATCGTGAATCCCCTGCTGGGTAATATGGACACCTGTAAGGTCGGATATCAGGATGGCTGAGTCTTTTCTGGTCTTGTGGTCAAAAATAACCTCATTATACTTACGGTATCTGCCTTCTGAAATATTCCTTACTGAGAGTAATGGCAGTTCTGTGGCAGGATCAATATAGGTTTCATAAATATCGTTAACCTTGAAGAATGCATCAGCAACCCCGGTCGTTTTTCCAAGAAGTTTTGCATGCCAGACACTCTTCCCCATGTATGTATCGGAGACAATCTGAAGAGAAGCCACACCACCCTGCAACACACCGTAGCTGATCGAATAATCCAACTTCTCTCCAACCCTGTATGACATCTGCTGGGCTTGAGCCGCAAGAGTCATGACCATCGCCAGTTGAATTAAAAATATCCTGTACATTTCTTTACTTTTTTATATCATAAAGCAAATTTGCTGCCAGTAATATTCTTGACAGGTTTGGTAGCAATAAAATCCTTAAGATAGAAGGGCTCAAAGTAGGCTACATCCTCAAATCTTTTCTCTTCAAATGCCCTGATAACAGGAATATGCATAAAAGCGGCGGAAATTCTGAAGTCGTCGAAGAAAACAGCTCCCGGATGTTTAATCACTCCCCTGCATTTACCAGCGCCATCGCCAAAGAATATGATCTTCATATCTTCAGGGATATCCGAAAAAGAATCTTCTGTGATAACCTCAGCGGCTGTATCCTTTACAGTTCTGCCAGCAGGGTCAAAGATGGCATAGTAGACTTCCATTCTTCGTGCATCAAGCATCGGGACGAAGTATCCTGCCGTTCCGGGCAGACCGTTTTTCGCTATTGATCCGCTTACACCATGAAACATTGAAAGCATGGTATCGATGGCTAACAGCGGTATTGAAGCCCCGTAGGCAATGCCTTTTGCAACCGAGACACCGATACGCAGCCCGGTGTATGAACCGGGGCCTTTGCTTACTGCAACAGCCTGAAGATCATGCGCACCGATGCCTGCCGATCTGAGGGCTTCCTCTGCCAGGAGAGTAAGTTGTGAGGCGTGCGATTTATTCTCTTCACTCTCCCTTACCGCAATCACACCATCCCTATCACACAAAGCCACAGAGCATACTCTGGTGGCTGTCTCAAGACACAGGATCATAAGGTATCACCTGATTGATATTATTCCGAAAAAAGCTCATCCTTATCAACTATCTCGATGAGTGTACTGTCGGATAGTTTCTTACTGATAGCTGTAAAAGGAGCCGAGATCACCCTGTCACCTTCGGTGACTCCGGATAGTATCTCGATATAGCTGTTATCCTGTATCCCGGTGGTCACATCCCTTGCAAGAGCATATTTCCCGTCGGTAACGAACAGAAGTGTTCTTAGCTCGTCGTCTGATGATTTGAATACCACGTTGGAGGTATCCGTTCTCGTTGTTACGGCCTGGATCGGAACAGTAAGGATATCGGGCCTGGTCTCGGTTCTGATATCAACAGTAGCCGACATTCCCGGCCTGAATGGGTTTTCGTCGCCTTCTCCCATGAGGTGCATATACGATTCGGGAAGGATAAGGATCTTTACATCGAAGTTGGTCACCTGGTCGGCTGACACTCCGGTGGTCTTGGCCGAGTTTGCTATTTCGGTGACAATACCCTTGAATTTCTCATTGAGATAGGCGTCGGCTTCAATAATTACAGTATCACCAAGGCTGACCCTGACAATGTCGTTTTCATTAACCTCCACCTGGGCTTCCATTCTGGAAAGATCGGCGATACGTAACATCTCAGTACCGGCCATCATACCTGTTCCGGCAACTCTTTCACCCAGTTCAACAAGCAGCATTGACACTGTCCCTGACATCGGAGAATATATTGAAGTCTTAAAGAGGTTCTCATTTGCCTCCTTCAATGCGGCTTCGGCGCTTACAATGGAAAAACGGGCAGCGTCAACCTCTGCTTTGGCTACTGAATAGGCAGCTTCGGCCTGTTCATATTCCGACTTCGAAATAGCCTGTTCTTCAAAAAGCTGTTTCGTCCTTTTAAACGATAGTTCGGCCTGTAAGAACTGGGCTTCAGTCTGTGACAATCTGGCCCTGGCTGAACTTATGGCAGCCACCGATCTGTCTCTCTGCGAGATATACACGTCAGGCTTGATCCTGAGAAGCAGCTGTCCTTTTTCTACCAGGTCCCCTTCCTTAACTGTAAGTTCAACGATCTCTCCGGAGACATCAGGTGTGATCTTAACCTCTTTTTCGGGCTGGATCTTTCCGTTGGCAGTTATGGTTTCAACGATGGTCCTTTTCTGAGCATCTTCAACAGCAACCTTGACCATAGCACCCTTGCCTATCCATCCCTGTTTGTTTCCAATGATTGCCAGAACGATAAGCACTAATACGATGGGAACCAATATCTTTAGCAATTTGTTGTTTTTCATGACCTGTATCTTAACGATGTTACTGATTTAATCTGAGTGGTATTCCTTTATAAAAATCGAGAACCTTTGTTTTGAAAATAAATTCATACTTGGCCTGCGACATATCTGACTGAGCATTCAGGAGCTGTGTCTTCGAGGCATTATAGTCGACGGGGGTTATCATTCCTACGTTAAAGCGCTGTTCAGAGTAACGGAACGACTCCTCAGCCGACTCAACCGCCTTTATGCTGGCATTATACTTCTTCAGCGCAGCCGATGCATCGGCCAGAGCCTGCTGTATGTTCTTGTAAAGTTGTTTCCTGCTTCCCTCAAGTGCAAAACGGCTGTTCTCTATAGCCAGCTTTGAGTTGGAAATATTCTTGTTGACCTGCCAGTTATTAAGCACCGGAATATTAAGAGTGAAGCCCAGACCATAGCTGACATTATCATTTACCTGATCAGCAAATGAATAATTCCCATAAACCGGTCCTGTCAGCGGATCAATACCGACTACTTTTTTTCGGATATCCGAATAACCCGTACTGAATGAATGGTTCATTGTTAGTCTGGGGCTTCTTCCCCCCCTGGCTATCTTAAGATCATATTCGCTCGACTCAAGCCTGAACTGTGAGCTCCTGATCTCAGGCCTGCCATTCAGGGCAATGTTGAAAACATCTTCGACATTGTCAGTGACTGTTGTATTTGTATCAACAAGGATCTCAGGTACCACAACATCGAAACCAAGGGGGCTTTCCAGCTCAAGAAACTGGGTAAGGTTGAGTACTGAAATATCAAGCTGGTTCTGCTGGCTTATCAGCTGTAACTCTTCCTGGGCAGCCTGGGCTTCGATCTGAAGAAGATTTCCTATTGCCACACTCCCCGCGTCCACAAGCTTCCTTGTCTTTTCGATCTGCTGCTTTGTTATTGCCAGCTGGTTGCCCGTGGCCGACACCAGTTCCCTGTTGAGTAGGATCTGCAGATAGCCCAGTGCCACACTCAGCGCGATGTTATCCTGGATGGTCTTAAGATCCTCGTTGCCTGCCAGAAGATCAATGCGGCTTTTCCTTATGTTGTTATAGTTCTGGAGACCGTTGAAAAGGCTGAGTGAACCTCCAAGGTAAAAGTTATTTGACTGAACATTCTGTTCCTCGGTAAACTGGTAGGTTGTCTCATCAAGAGCCCTTCCGAATGAGTAGTTATGAGAGGCCTGTCCGTTGAGTGTCGGAAGAAGCTTAAGCTTCGCCAGGTCAAGGGCATTCTCCTGGTTCTTTGTCTGGATTATCTGCTGCTTGATCTGGATGTTATTGTTGATGGCATGCCTGATACACTCCTCAAGTGTCCAGATCTTCTGTTGCCCTGAAAGTGATGCTGCAAGCAAAGGGGACAACAGAACTAACAAACCGAGAAATTTCTTCATTTTTATATTAGGTGTTGGAAATACCATTGTTGATACTCATCACAAATACGTTAATATCAGCACAACGTTGCATGCAAGTTGGACTTTTCACAGTTATTTTTCAAATAAGGTTACGAAGATATATAATATCTGAAACAGAATAAATTATTTCTTTATAACCAGATCAATAAAAAGATAAAGGAACCATGGGAAAAAGGACGTTATCTGATATCTGAACGCCGCATCCTGACTGCCGGGCCGAAAAGTTTTTAATAATCTATCAGGCAATGGCACAAAGACTTAAAAAATCCGGTAGCTTTTTCTGTTAACAACTAATCAGATGGCCGGTAAAGTGCATCTGCCCTTTTTATAAATTAGCATCTGAATCTATTCGAAACCATTGAAGCGATCATCATACAAGGCTGAAAAGCTGAAAAGGACCAACCGCTTGTCGCTCATGTTAAACAACCGTGAGATGAAGGCTCTGGGTATTTATTGCAACCGCTACAGAGTCAAAAACAAATCAGAATTTATGAGGGAGACGATAATGAAGGCCATCATTCAGAGGTTTGATATTGAGCATCCGACCCTTTGGGAAGAGTGTGAGCCCACCCTTTTTGGAAATAATCCGGACCGTTAATCTTTGTTCAATTGACTCTTTTTCCTATTTTTACAGTCTCCACACACGTTGTATGTATCCTGTGGAATTTATGTATGATTTAAGTAAAGACCCACTTTCAGGAGACAGTTGATGATGTTGGAATAATATGAAGCATCCGGAAAAACTTATTGCTGAACCTACAAGGAGAACGCCATGGATTGTTATGGAACCAGGGCGTATTTTTGTTATGGGACGGTCCATCCCGGAGAATCCGGGGGAGTTCTACCGCTCTGTATATGAGTGGATTGTTAACCATTCCCGGAGTTTTGATGAAGGGATAAGGATAGATGTAGGTTTCGAGTACATCAATACCACTTCAACCAAGTGGATCTTTTCCATCCTCCGTGAACTTACCGGGAAATCCGAACTTGCCGGAAAGGTAAAGGTCAACTGGTATTACGAAAGGGGAGATGATGATATGTGTGAACTAGGATATATCCTTAAGTCACTTCTTGATTGCCCCTTTTTCATCATCGAACTGAGAGGAATGACAAAAGCCGGTTATGAAACTATACTGGCTGAACCTGTTTTGGGATAGATTATTTGCCTGTTGTTTCATGGCTCATGATCGCATTTAAGAAAAAATCATAATTTTGCAGCGCCGTATATACAGTTACTGACCCATGGTGTAACTGGCAACACGTCAGATTTTGGTTCTGAAGAGTCCAGGTTCGAGCCCTGGTGGGTCAACAAAAACATATCTCATTTTTTTCATAACCGCTTATAATCAAGGATTACAGGCGGTTTCTTTTTTTCAGGTACTCAAAATGTACGCCAGAACTCCTGAAAAGAGGAGTATTATTCGAGACCTGTTTCAAAAATCAAAAGTGGTCTCGATAAAATCTGTAACTCTCTGTCTGCTTTGCATTTGTTTGCAGCCTTTTGCATGAGGGAGAATGTCCGAATCATGTGAGTTTTGTAAAAAAAGCGAGACCTTTTAATACTGAAAAAAATGAAAAACAAAATTGTCACTCACTTCTATGTGAAAGAAACAAGAAAAGACAGCAGGGGAGAATCTCCTATCTATCTGAGAATTACTATTAACGGGGAAAGAGCCGAGATTTCAACAAATAGAAAGATTGATATGGATCTCTGGGATAAAACTTCTGAACGTGCTGCGGGTAGAACAGAATCTGCCAGGACACTCAATGCCCATCTTAATGGAATTATCGGCAAGGTTGAAAAATACTTCAGCAGCCTTGATATGCAAGATGAACATATTAAGGTCTTTCAGATTGTTGATGAACTTAAGGGTAAAAGTCAGAATAAAATGACACTTATCGAAGCGTATGAAAAGCATATTGCTATGATGGAAAAACTGGAAGGAATTGATTACGCTTCCAATACAGTAAAGAGATACCGATCTTCATTGAATGGGCTGAAGGAATATATTGGGGAAAGTCTCAATAAGTCAGATGTAAGATTATGTGATCTGGACAAGATATTTATAGAATCATATGAAGTATTTTTAAAAACAAACAAGGGTTTAAAACAAAACTCAGCAGCGAAAGACATAAAGAATCTGTGTAGAGTAATAAACAAAGCGGTTAGTTACAAGTGGATATCAAGCGATCCTTTTAAAGACTTCAGCTGTCCGTACATAAATCCCTCCAGGACAATTCTGACTGAAGAAGAAATTGATGCATTATGGAAGAAAAAATTTGCGATAAACAGATTAGCCAGGGTTAGGGATTTATTTATTTTCCAAATATATACTGGTTTATCATATATTGATTTGGCTGAATTGACAGTAGATAAAATCGAAATTGGAATAGATGGTAGAAGATGGATTGTAGTACACCGAAGAAAAACTGGCACCAGATCAAGTATTCCGGTTTTACCAAGAGCACAAGAAGTCCTGGACAGATATAGAAATGATCCTTCCTGCGTTGCTAATCACAAGCTCCTGCCGGTTTGCACAAACCAGAGAATGAACGGTTACCTCAAGGAAATCGCAGATATATGCGAGATTAAAAAGATACTGACAACTCATCTGGCGAGGCACACATTTGCAACGACTGTTACTCTTAGTCATGGAGTTCCTATCGAGACAGTAAGCAAAATGCTTGGTCATACAGATTTAAAAACAACGCAGATTTACAGTAAGGTTGTCGATAAAAAGATTGCCGATGATATGAAGCCATTAATGCAAAAACAGATTGCTCAATAGTTATCAAAGAATACTTTATTATCTTCATATTCTGAATTGTTATGAAAGAGCTTAATGGATTTAGCACCTCAAATACCTTTTCGAGGAAGATCTGGTTCTCACCCTCCTGAGGATAGTTTTTTTGAGAATTTATTATCTGATTTTGACCATCAGGATTTTGAAGAGACTTTTTCGAAGCTTGATCGATTTGATTTCTTAGAATTAATTAAAACCGATTTTGAAAACTTTTTAAAAGGATGTCACTGGAACCTTAGCTCAAAAGGCGAAAAATCTTATGATTATTTTAATTATATTCTACAAAGGTTCAAACTTCAGAAAGGTATTACGTTTTCTGAAGTAGAAGGGAAAGTGTATCATAGCATTGTAGGTGAAATAACCTCCGAAAGTGATGGTCCATTTGCAAGCGCATATTATCAATATGAGTATATAAACATGGCCATTTCATCTCTTGAAATCCATGTTAAAAGACTAACTCCTGTTATAAGCATAGATAATGGCATTGCAACAAATTCAAGGATTAAAACTCAAAGACTTCATGGATTCAGAATTAAGAACAGGGACAATCTTAAAACAGCATATGATAGGTTATTATACAATAGGTTAATTCATGAAGATGTAAAATTCATAGACTTTGAGAGAGCCTTTACAGATTGGATACCAGAGAACAAAATAATCTGGCTTGGAGGGCCTGGCCTGTTAAGTTATTTCATCAAATCAATAAATGGGAAAGGTATTGAGGATGAGAAGAAAAATATATGGATCACTGCAATTAATTGTTTTCAAGATAAAAACCTTAATGATTTCACAGTTGAACAGCTTCGTTTTGCCAAGAAGCCAACAAAAACAGAAGATGTGGACTTAGTAATAAAGTCGATTAATAAATATTCAGGAGCTTAATATCAGGCTTCCACCGTATTTTCCACCATTATAATTTTTTTCAAATTTTTTTTAATGAAGGATTAGGCTATTCTATCGTTTCACAATAATCCTCCACCATAGTTCCACTATTCTACCATTCAAATGGTAGGCCATATCTATCTGGATATTAGCGTCATAATCTTTAATATTTAAAATTATGACACTAAATTTGATTGATTACACAGAGTTTGAAAAGTTCAAATCTGAGTTACTCCTAGAGATAAAATCCCTAGGAGATAAAAAAAGTAAGCAACTCTTAAAGAGTGCTGAAGTAAGAAAGCTTCTGGGCGGAATTTCTGCCGCAAAACTTCAATCATTAAGGATTGGATCTCACCTGCCAGCTATAAATGCTGATGGACTTTGGCTCTATGACCAGGATGATGTTATTACGTTCATCGAAAACAACAAAACGGGCAGAAAGGAGGTGAGCCATGAATAGTTATGAAATGAACCTCAAGTTCAATGAACTCTCTAATGAGTTGTCAGACTTAAGAAACGTCCTCAGCCAAGTCCTTTTAAATGTAAGGCCAGATGATGAGCTTTGGGACAACGCTGACATAATAAAGAATTGGAAAGTATCTGAGAGGACACTTGCCGACTGGAGGAAAAAAGGACTCATCTCCTATGTTCAGGTTCAAAGCAAAATCTGGTATCCTAGAGAATCCAGAGAAAGCTTTCTTGATGAAAATTATGTAAAGGTTCAACATAACGATAGGAGGGCAAGGTCATGAATGCAGAACCTTTCTGGAGTGTTGACCCTCGGGGCAAAATTGAAATAGATGAGTTTAACTTAGTCTTATTTCTGGCTGAATTAGGCTTTGCATATTATTCACCAACCATTAATTATACTGCGGAGCCTCAAATTTTGAACATTGACGGAAATATAATTGAACCGATAATACCGTATTGGATTCATAAAGAGGTTACAGCCCGGCTCTCTGATTATACAAAAGATAGAGATTATATTCCAGACGAAATACGATCAAGATTGGTAACAGAAGTAATTCGGTCCAGGGCTTTGATCAAAAAAGAAGTTATTGGTTGCTTGCCTAAGATGGACAAGGAAATTCTGGCAGACACAAAAGATAAAGCCTATTTCATCTTTAAAGACAAGGCAGTCAGTGTTACCAACGAAGGGATTGATACGATTGAAATTGACAAATTGGACAAGTATGTCTGGAAAAGTCAGATAATTGATAAGGATTTTAACTTACGACCAATGGATGAAGTTAAAGAGAGATCTGAATATTACCAGTTCTTACGAAATATTACTTCAACAAAGTCTCAGGATAAATGGGAGGTCAACCAAGAAAGATTGGACAATCTGATGACGCTTCAAGGGTATTTGCTTCATGGATACAAGGACAGAGCAAATGCAAAGGCTGTAGCTTTAATGGATGCCTCGGAAATTGGAGAACCTAATGGAAGGACCGGAAAGGGACTCTTTGTTAATGGATTGAGCAAACTTAAGAAGACTGTTCTAGAAGATGGCAAGTCATTCAAAGACGATAACAGATTCAGGTTTTCCCAGGTTACTTCAGATACAAAAATCCTTTTTATAAATGATATAAAAGAGAACTTCAATTTTGAGAATTTTTTCCCAACTATTACGGATGGAATTACTATTGAGGCCAAGTTTGAGAACAAGAAAACAATTCGTTTTGAAGAAAGTCCCAAAATCGTTATCTCAACCAATTATGCAATTCTGGGTAAAGGCTCATCATTTGAAGACCGAATCTATGAATTTGAACTGTCAAATTATTATTCAAAGGATCATCGACCAATTAATGACTTTAAGCATCTTTTGTTTGATGAATGGGATTCAGATCAATGGGACCTATTTTATTCCTTAATGCTTTATTCTGTACAGGAATACTTAAATAAGGGTGTGGTGATGTCAGAAGGCATAAACCTTAATCTGAATAAGCTTATATCAGAAACAAGCAAGCATTTCATAGAATGGGTATCAATGTTTAACTTAAAACCTGACATCAAATATGATAAAAAAGAATTATACAAAGACTTTTGTGATTTTGTAGGAGTATCTCCTCTTCTTATGGAGATTCCTCGATTAACTATTACCAAATACCTTAAAATCTGGGCTCATTATAACAACCTTATTCCTGTTGAAGGTCATTCAAATGTTGAGCGTACAATAGAATTCAAATCCAAATAAACCCATCTCGTCCAAAACAATTCGCCCTATCTCTCTGAATATGAGGGATTGGGCGAGTTGGGCGAGTTTTCCCCCATTAATTATTTACTAATCTACACTTCTCCCCTGCTTTCGACTGTAATTTGTATAATTGACAAGATCCTATAAATGGTATAATTCTCACCCATCTCACCCAAATATTGAAAATCAATATATTACATGGGCGGATTGGATTAGTATAAGCTGGTTAACTATAATCCGACTATTAATATAAGACTGCTTTTCATGGGAAAGAGTTTTTGCAATACAAGTTAAATCTCCTGGTTTAATTGTGAAATAGGTGTTTCACTGTATTTAAATCCATTTGCCTCAATGTGTCAATCATAAAAAGACAAGTGTGTGGTACAGGTACTTGTGAAAAAACAGCCCCCGCCATTTCCTACTATAAAAAACCATCCCCCCTTACCAGAATAGGAATTTCATAAACTCACAACTTTCTGGAAAAATATCGAGAGAGTGCGGTACTGGTAATTGTATTCAAGCACCCCCGTCAATATTTGTCCAATAGCGATACCCCCGGCCTCTTCTGAGTTTTTTCAAATTACAATCGTGCAGATAGGTCATTTCCAAACACACCCCGCCTTAACAAGGTGATTGGGATTAACTCCCGACACTAATCTAATTACTAATTTAATAATCAATTGATTATGGTAACAATTGTAGATTTTGTCAAAAGACAGAACAAGGAAGGCCAGGAATTCAATGCCCTTATCCTGCAGGGAGGACTTGAATTTGTAAGATCTCTCAGAACCGGAAGGTATTATGCCACAGCAAAGAAGACCTCAATCACTTCAACTTTCGATGATGAAATGTGTCAGAGCCTGATTGGCCAGCAGATTTCGGGTTCAGTTCAAAGAGTGGACTGCGATCCTTATGAGATTACACTTAGGGAAACAGGTGAAGTTATAACTCTCTACCACAGGTGGGTTTATCTGAAAGAAGGAGAAGTGCTCGCTGAACAGGCTGTCGCAACTGAAAAAGTTGAAATGCCGCTTTAAAACTCCGGGGGTGAAATGCCCCCTTTTTTATTCATCTAAAAACATGATAGTTATGCAATTTGAAAAAGCAGAAAGAAAGCAAGCTGCCATAAAGCTTGCGCTTCAGGGACCATCCGGTTCCGGTAAAACTTATAGTTCACTGCTTCTGGCATATGGGCTGGTCGAGAGCTGGAATCAGCTAGCCGTTATAGATACGGAGAATAATTCATCACATCTGTATTCTCATCTCGGCAATTACAACGTGTTAAGCCTTTCAGAGCCTTTTTCACCTGAAAGATATATAGAAGCCATCGAATTCTGTGAAAAATCAGGAATGAGAGCAATCATTATTGATTCAATCTCCCAGGAATGGGAAGGAAGCGGCGGAATAATAGAATCACATGGCAATATGGCCGGGAACAGCTTCACGAACTGGAACAGAATGACGCCAAGGCATAATGCTTTCGTACAGAAGATCCTTCAGTCTTCATGCCATGTTATATCGACAATCAGAAGCAAGCAGGATTATGTTTTGACTGACAAGAATGGCAAAATGGTTCCGGAAAAAGTGGGATTGAAAGGTGTGACACGCGAGGGAATGGATTACGAATTCACAGTCGTCCTGGATCTTGACATAAAACATCAGGCCACAGCTTCAAAAGACAGGACAGGATTATTTTCCAATCCCATTCCATTCATGATAACGGAGCAGACGGGAATAAAGATAAGAACCTGGTGCCAGGGAGAAGATTTTATAAAGAGAGTTGCCGAACAGATCAATGAGGCCAAAACCATTCAGGAATTGCGAAACATTCTGATGAAATACCCTGGTCTGAGAGACAAAATTGAACCTCTTTGTATTAACAGGAAAACCCAGATCGAAGGAATTATAGATAGTCAAAAAGTTGTTAAACCAAATAACTTATGAACATGGAGCTAGTGAATGTGCAAAACGTCATTACGCCTAATGAAGAGGAAGTTGTTGAAACATCTGACAACAGATTCATTCTTGCGAACACCCAGCCAGTTTCTTACGGAGAACTTAAAAGCAAGTGCATTATACCCGTCTTTTCAAAAGACAATGAAAGCACGATCAGCCATACAGAATTTATTGATGTTGTCGGTCAGGCGGCGGAGAAATTCTTTGCAGGAAACCAGATTTTAAATCCTGCAATAAGGATATCACATCCTGTAAAGGGCAGAATACCTGAAGCTATGGGAAAGCCGGCCGAATTGCTCATAGAAGAAGAAAAGACAATTTACTACGAAAGAATGGCATTCAATTATGAAGTGCCCGGAATAAGCTCGACCGTAAATGGGAATAAGCTTTCTCTTTCTATCGGAGGCGTAAGAGCTTACAATAATGAAAACCTGAATGGAAAGAAAACTGAGGAGCATTTCAAAGTCTTCATTGGCTTCAAAAATCATGTCTGCATAAACCTCTGTATCTGGACTGACGGCTTCATCGACGACCTTAGAGTGATGTCGGTTCATGAGATATTCAATAGGGTATTTCAGCTTCTGACAAGGTTTGATGCAGAACGGCAGATCAACCACCTGAAGACGCTGTCTGAGTACGCTCTCACAGAACATCAATTTGCCCAGCTGGTCGGGAAGTCCAGATTGTATAATTATCTCCCTGTTAAGATGAAAAAAGCTCTTGAAATGCCGGTGCCGATTTCAGACAGCCAGATTGCAGTTGTTGGCAGGGATTACTACCAAGACAAATCATTCTGCAGGGAAGAATCTGGTGACATAAACCTCTGGAAAGTCTACAACCTTTTTACCGGAGCAACAAAGAGCAGCTATATAGACACTTTCCTTGACCGTAATGTTGGTTCATTGCTATTCATTAACAGCCTGACAGACCACCTGAGAGATAGGAAAACATCATGGTTTCTTACATAGGATTTACTCTATTCTATGTATCCAACAACTTTTTTCTTACAGCTGAACAAATTAAAATTATAACGTAATCTGTTAACATTAATGAGTGATGAAAATTACCTTAAGGAACTCCTGAAGTGGGTGTCAGCTGACAGCTTGCTGGTGATTGATAAAAAAGGTGCCCTCAGGCGCATTTATACGCCTTTTCAGGCAATATGTTTAGTATCGTTCCCCAATATCAGTCAAGGTGAAAAAGTTGCTGTCGATGCGGTTAAATTGACTGTCGAGGTAAAGGAGGTGTTTATCATTAAAGGGATTCCATACTACATTATTTTTTTCAAAATAATCCTGGAATAGTGGAGTCACGCTGCATTATGTTTTCGGTTCTTTTGAGACGGTTCATCTCAACTTTAAAATCTCAAGAACCCCTGAAAACGAACCGTGCTGATTCCATCCATCCGAGATATAACTTGGGTGGATGGATTTTTTGTATCGTTCAATTGATTTATGTAACTTTAACAAAACTCGCAGTACTATTATTAATTTACTTAGCTAATGCTTGTTTGCGACAGGTTATAATAAGCTATATTGTTATTAATCATTCTTTTATTAAGCCATATTATGAAAAAAATTATTCTTTTTCTAATTTTCTCAGTTTTTACAGTTCAAGCATCCAGTCAGCTTGAATATTATAAAGGTTACCGGGATGGGTTTAAGGAAGGATATTGTCATGGCGATGTTGGATGCGTTGCACCGATAGCGCCAGTGGGGCCAGCTAAGTCAGGTGAAAATTTTTTCTCATATAAAGATGGATACAATAATGGTTACGCTGCTGGTATTCAAGCAAGGGATAGAGATAATTCCAGTTATAGTAATCAATATCAGACCTATAGACAATCCTCAAGCAATATTATCAGCATGTACAACCCAAGGTCACAGCAGCAGTTAACTAACGCTCTTATGCAAAGGCAAGCTCTCTTTGACCAAAATAAAAATTATGCTGATGATTTACTTAACTGGATTGAAATTTTAAAAACACAAACAAATGATAGCCAATTCAATAGTGCTCTAAATAAATACAAATCAACGCTTTTATTACTGAAGAAGCAGGATTTATCAGCTGTAGGTAATGAAATTAGGCAAATCGAAAGAAATGTTGAATTAGAGTTAGCAAAAGCGGTTGCGAGAGCCGAAAATGGTAATTCATACAACTCAAAATCGAACACAAATAAAGGATCATCCAGTACAGCAAATGTATCAGTTAAACCGTCAAAGACAGATTTTAGCCCTGGTGACATCGTAATATTAGAATCTAGAACAGGATTGAGAAATAAACCATCGACTGATGCAGAAATAATTGAATACACAGATTCTGAACAAGAAGCAAGAATTGTCAGAAATGTTGATAATGTTTTCTATGAGTTGGACTTAAAGGGAAGAAGTTTTTTTGTTACTTTCATGTGGTTTGCTAAAAAAAATAGCCTATCAACGTCTGCTGAAATTAAAGACAACAATAAGCAAGTAAGTGTAAGTAATAAGCAAAAAACCACTGAATCAATTTATAATTCCGCGGTGGAGGCATATAACAATGGAAATTTTTTGGAGGCTAGGAATAAATTGAATTCTCTAATTGCAGAAGAAAGAAATTCGACCTTATATCATTTTCGTGGATTTACTTATTTAAGAGAGAGGGATTTTATTAGTGCCATAAATGATTTCAAAGAAGCCCTATTAATCAATCCCACTGATACCGGATGCTATTATAATCTTGCTTATACTGAATATTTAATTGAGGACTATCAAAATGCACTAATAAATTTCACGAAGGCCATTAATTTAGGTTCAGATAGATTGAATGCATATTTTTTTCGGGGGATCATTAAATCAGAACTAGGAGACATAAGGGGTGCAATTTCAGACTATGATTTTATAATTTCTGAATTTCACAGCATTGATGATAATAGTTTCCGTGCAACGGTACTAAACAATAAAGCATATTGTCTGGTAGGGCTAGATGATTATGATTCAGCGTTACCTTTGGTAAATAATGCACTTACATTGGAAAAGGATAAATCATTTATCTGGGATACCCGTGGAGAATTATATTATAAGACGGGGAAATTTCAAGAATGCATTTCGGACATGACAAAAGCACTGTCGATTGAAGAAAGTGAAAACTCATTTTTTTATAGAGGTTTGGCAAGGATAATGCTCAAAGACAAAAAGGGCTGCGAGGACTTATCCAAGGCTGGGGAGTTGGGGAAAATGGAAGCATATGACGAGATAAAAAAATACTGCAACTAATAAACGGCATTTAATTAATCAAAAAATGAAAAAGACTCTGTTTCCGATGATATTATTCTTTTTTATTACGTTCGCTGGCTTAAGCCAGACAGCGGAAGATTATTATTATCAGGGAGTTGATAGTTATAACCAACAGAAGTATTCCGATGCAATTGAGTATTTCACAAAGGCAATTCAATTTGTTCCAAATAATGAACGATGTTATAACAACAGAGGAATGGCCAAGGAAATGCTCCGTGATTATTCTGGTGCAATCACTGATTATTCTATTGCAATTGTCCTCGATCCCAAGGATACATCTGCTTACATTAATCGAGGTATTGCAAGGTGCAAGGTTCATGATTTCAAAGGGGGAATTGAAGATTTTAACAAGGCCATTGATCTAGATTCAAATAATCCGAGAACTTATTATAACAGAGGTAACGCAAAAAGTGATTTAAATGATTTTCTGGGAGCGTTAAAAGATTATGACACAGCCATACAACTTAATCCTGAATATTCTATGGCTTTCACGAATAGAGCAAACGTAAAAGCTGACCTGCAGGACTATAAAGGAGCTATTGACGATTATACTAAAGCTTTAGCTTTTGATCCTGATGATGCAACTACCTACTTTAATATGGGAAATGCAAAGTATTTCCTCCAAGACTATAGTGGGGCAATTTACGATTATACTAAAGCCATCAATATTCGTCCTGAATATGGGGAAGCTTATTGCAACCGAGGGTTAACTTACTATGAGAATAATGAACATAAAGCAGCTATTTCAGACTTTAACAAATCTATTGAAATCGATCCGACAAATGCAATTGCATATTCCAGCAGAGGAAATGCCTTATCTGATCTGAAAGATTTTGATGGTGCTTTATCAGACTTCACGAAAGCCATTGAACTCAATCCTGGTTTTTTAGAGGCTTACTATAACCGAGGTTTGGTAAAAGATGATGTTAAGGATTTTAATGGAAGTATTTCGGATTATAGCAAGGTTATTGAGATAGATCCGAATGATGCTGCATCATACTATAGGAGAGGACTTGCAAAAATTGAACTGAGGATAAAGAATGATGGTTGCCAAGATCTGAGTAAAGCAGAAGAGCTTGGTCTTATAGAAGCCAAGGAGGCAAAAATGAAGTTTTGTCGATGATTTAATGGAAGTCCATTCAATGTTCTTCAGAGTACATTATTTCTTACAAAAAAATCGGACAACTAAAGGAACATATCCCCTCTGTGGGTTTTTAGTCCAAAAGAGTATATGGAAGGCCGTAGAGTCTGAATCTTTCTTTCAATACCTTCATAATTTTCAGTTACAACAAATCATCTTTTTTATCCAAGCATATTAACTCAGTTACTCACAATTATTACGACTAATCCTTGATTAATTATAATAATTGGCTGTAGGATTGTTAACTATTAGTTGCCCCAAGACGTCCACTTTCAGACGTACCTGATACATATTTACTCTCAGGATTTAGCAACACCAGTGGCAAGAATAACCTTTTAGGTATGCTTGTCGTTGGTTGAGAAATAAGCACTCAGAGCCAACACTTTTTTTCTGCATCCTGGCATAGCCCTACTACCTCCGAAGAGGCTTTATCTTTGTTTTTAGCGAATGCTTCACCTACATTCTTCAGAACTGTATCAAAACTGATTCCAGGGCTTTTTGATTTGGTAAATTTGGGGAATTCGTTATACTTGTAATTGCGATACAAAAGTAAATACTATATTTCTATTTTCCAAACTTTTACGCAAGTTTTTTCAATTAGAAAATGATAGATTTTTTATCAGTTTTTGATAGGTGAACTACAAGAATTTATTATAAAAAACTTACTTACCGGTTATGTTTCAGGAAGTATTTGAATAAGTAAATTATGTATATATGTTTCCCCTTCTATTAGTCTTCAACCTGGCGTGGTTCTTTGAAGTGATATAGGTTTAGCTTTCAGGAAAGCATTTGTGATTTCAGTTCTTATAATTCGCCACTCAAGGTAATAATTTCATAGCCGGCAATAATTTTATTTTTCCTTTAACTGCCATTGTCAATTTTGTACATTTTGTTTACTTTTCGTATGATTAAGGATTAGTGAGATCAGACAATGATGAAAGAAGATGTGGATTGACGATTGGATGACATTGTGACTGACGGGACAACGTTTTGAGAAGAAACAAGATTAGATCAGAATTGATTAAATATACTATATACAAAAATGTAAATAATAACTTCAAGAAATAGAGTTTATGTGTACTTAAAGTAAAGATATAAACAGTTGTGGGTAATTAACTAACAGACTTCAATATAATAATAGAAAAAATGGACAAAAAGAAAATAATAAACATTACTTTTTTCTTGATTACATTATTATTGTATGCCTGTGAATATGAGGCTCAAATATCTTACAAGGTTATTAATGAATCAAGTTACAAATTGAAAGTTATATTCAATAATAATGGGAAGGATCAAACAGTAAATATTGATACCAGTGAATCAAAAATAATAGTTGTTCATGAACAAGGATTGTCCTCAGTTGACAATTATCAAGAAACAGGAGATCTACTTTCCGGTTTCAATCGAATGGACATTTATAAGAATGATACCATTAATTCTCAAACTGATTATAAAAAAACTGAAAATTGGACTTGGCATAAATATGATTCTCACACAGCAGAATACGCCGCAATTGTAAATGATTTTGATTTTGAAGAATAAAATTAACTACCCACAACAGCCGGTCATACGCAATTGCCGGGCCGAAGGGTTGCTCATGTTGGTTCATTTTCTTACCTTGTGGGTAACCCGACACGAAAGCGCCCTGAAGCGGCAACAGCGCATACCGGCGAGGCGTTATGTGGCATATTACCTACCGAGATGATTTTTAGTTAATTTCACACTATATCCTTCAAATTGAGACAAAAAATGACCTGAAAATAATTGTAACAATAGTGGCATTTATTACTTTTAATTAACCATTAAATCGATAATCTGAATCATTGAGAGAATGAAACTGATTTGTGAAATAATTGCTTCAATA
This sequence comes from uncultured Rikenellaceae bacterium, assembly GCA_964494045.1. Lineage (GTDB taxonomy): Bacteria > Bacteroidota > Bacteroidia > Bacteroidales > VadinHA17 > LD21. Next base: position 19,793 of record CAZBQM010000015.1, on the reverse strand, counting down.
CATCAAATATTTAATCTCATAAAAGTATGTTATGATTATGAAAACATGGTATAGGTCTTATTTAGGAATATTTATCGCTTTTTTACTTCTCTCGTCCTGCACAACGAGCAAATATGTTGTCTCTAATTCAGCAAATATTGAAAAATATAAATATGCATCAATAATTGAAGTAATGGGATATACAGGTTCTCCAAGACTAATGGATATGGATGTACAGATATATGATATAGTTGCTAGTTCGGGACTCAAGATGATTGGAGAAAAAGAAATTAGTAATTTACCAGAAGAAGAACAAAATGCCTTATTACTAGTAAAATATTCTGCAACTCAAAGTGAAGAAGAATCTATAGTAAGCATAACATTTGTAGATTATTTAACATTAAGACCTGTAGCAACTTGCAGAGGCGCATTTGGATTAGGTTTGGGTGAATCACATGATATGAAAATTGCATTGAATAAATTAACGAACCAAGTAAAAGAAATATTTAATAATTCATATAAATAAGAATACCCTCATGCTAGTATTCAAAGAAACAAAATTTATCAAATCTCCCTTTGATAATGAGGCTGAACTTGAACAAGTTATCGTAGATAACTATGAGTATTTGTTTGGCCCAAATTCGTTTTATTTGCCAAAAGCCAAGATAAAGACAGCAGATGGTGGTGGTACTATCCCTGATGGTTTTGTTATTGATATAGGACAGCGTAAATGGTACCTGGTGGAAGCTGAATTAATGCATCACAGCGTATGGAATCATATTGCACCACAAATCACCAAACAGTTACTGGCATCTACTCAAAAAGCGACGAAAAGAACAATTATTGATTTATCTGTAGATTGCTATAGATCAGATGAATATACTAGAGAGAAGTTCAATGAATTGAATATTGCTGAAATCAATGTACGACAAGTCGTTGGGGATATCCTTGAATCAGATCCAACGATAGGTTTGCCAATTGATGGAGTAACCAATGATCTTAAGGAATGGGCAAGGACATTGAAATACAATGTAAAACTTTGGATAATAAATAAGTTCGTGGAGTTAAGCAAACCCACAAATATAGTCTATGAATTCCCTGAAGAGTTTAAACCTGAACTTGATACAGAGGAAGAGGGAAAACCACAGAATTCAGAATCAGTAAAGCAGTATGATATAGGATTAACAGATTTAATTGCAGCTCATATACTGAAAGTCGGAGAGACGCTTTTTATGTCATATAAGCCTCGCAATGGCAAGGCAAGAAGGTATGATGCAATTATCCTTGAAGATGGGTCCTTGGAGCTTTTAGGGCAGCAATTCAGTAGTCCTAGCTATGCGGCTCTGGCAGGGATTCAAAATGCAGGCAGTGATAGAAGAACAGTAAATGGGTGGACTTCCTGGAGAAATTCTGATAATAAGACTATTGCAGAATTGAGGGAGCAGTTCTTAGGATTATCAAAGATTGACCTTATTTCGCAATAATAGAGACATTAATATTCAATTATGGATAATTATTACATTTTTTGAGAACGAGAACCAATTCGATAGAATTGTTGCATTAAATATTGCGCCAATAAAGGAGAAATAGCTTAAATTGATTCCTCCCTTGTTATTTGTCTCTTTAATATATTAATGATTTGAATGCATTATTATTTCATTAAGACCTATCTGAGAAAGCATGATCGTTGACTTACCTGAGGAATACTGGGATTCGAGTTTCCTTATTGATACCAAGCATGAGGAGGATGCTTTGTGCTGGGTTTGGGCATTCCCAGACATTTTCCCATGGCCAAATCCTGTGACATGGCTTTATACTCCGGTTGTTGGCAATACCCGTTGGCCAGGAGACCTTTGGGGTATTGATACTAAAGGCAACCTTTTGATAGTCGAAGCAAAACAATGTAAACGTAGAGATGATCCTTTCATTGATTTTGTTAAGTATCACAATCCGTCTCGTTTAGAATTTTCTGCTATTCATTGGCAAGTGAAATGGCAGAAGCATTTTTTATCTGAGATATCATTCCCTAATTGTTGGGCTGAACGTCCATCAAAAAGAACTGATGGTATACTTCCCCGGTCCAATAAGCGAAGTCACCTTCGTCGTTGGCCTGAGCTGTCTAAGCTAATCGATGATCAAATAAGGAGTAAGCAGTACGCGGAGAATGTCCAACGTAATCTTGCTATACGTAATAAATTACTTAACCCCGCTCCTCATTATATAGCATTAATGATCGAGACAAATTTAAACTACCCAATCATGACAGACGATGCGAAAAAGTCGGCCAAAACATTACAGAAAATTTGCAGCAAAAATCATATAGGAATTATTGCAATCCATTGTAAAATAACCTCCGACAATAAAGGTATTATTGAAGCTAGAAAAGTTGGATGTTAACGATTTGAATAATAGATATTTTATATACAAAAATATGTACACATAATTTTCTATGATATTAAACCCAATTTCTATCGATTAAAATACTTCCCCCAATTCTACTTCCCAACTCCCCAATTAGATCATATAAAAGTATAACACAGTATATCAAATACATACTATGTCATCACAATGCGATTTTAAGGCCATTTACAGCCCCTCTAAGCCATTTTCTATATACCATTGGTACCTTTCTATCAGACAAACACTTGAGTGGCTTAAAACGCTTATAAACAGATAATGTAACACACTATATACCAATATCATATATCAATAATCGTACAGCCTGGGACATTGTTCCCGGGCTTTTTTTATTTCAGTATAGACATGTAAGTAATTAATAATTAAAATAATATAATCATGAAAGTAACACAGGAGAATATTTCAGAAGTAAAACTGGTATACCGTACCAGGGTAAAGGCATCAGACAGACCACATGTTAAGTGTTCTAAGGATGCCTATGACTTGTTAATGGGAAGTTGGGACCAGGATTCCATAGAACATTTTGAGGAATTCAAGATCATGCTTATGTCCAGATCAAACAGGGTGCTTGGTATAGCAACAGTATCAAAGGGTGGTATCAGTGGTACAGTAACCGATGTAAGGATAATCCTGCAGATGGCTCTGAAGGCAAATGCATGCGGTATTATAGTATGCCATAATCATCCTTCATGCAACACCGATCCTAGTGAGTCTGATATACAGATCACAAATAAAATAAGGGACTCGGCAAAGATTATGGATCTGGTGCTGCTGGACCACCTGATACTTACTGCAGAGAATAAATACTACAGCTTTGCAGATAATGGGTTGCTGTAATATCCATTATGCAACTGCAATTAGTAAGTAGAAGATGAAGAAGCAGGTTGACAGTGGGTGATAATAAAAGAAGAGGCGGTACTAAAGGTATCTCTGCAATAAGACTTTTTTGGGACTCTCTGGAGAAGAGAGCTTAAGGATAGTACCGCCTCAGTATTTTAACTTAACCTCATTTAAAGAACAAAAAGAAGGCGACACCTCAATTATTTTTGAAAGTCTATGTGTGTTGTACCTGTCCGGAGTCGAACAGTTGTAGGAAACAGGTGTCGCCCTGGGAGTTTTTTTATATTAGTTGGCAAATACAGTAAATCAGAATTACAGTTTTGCCTAATATATTCATATTTTTATATTGACATATTTATTGTTAACTCATTAATCCTGAATGTTTATGAAAAGTAATGAAAGTGGTGGGAAAGCGTTTATTCTCTTCTGGGCAGTAATAATTGCCTTAGCAGCAATAGTTATTGGCCTGAATAAAATTACCCAAAGTGATTACGGACTTGCTATATTATTGATTCCAATTATTTTAATTATCTCTTTTATATTTTATAGAGATTACAGGAAAGATTTAAATAAGAAAAAACAGGAAGCAAGAGCACAGGGAACTAAATACGATAAGCCTACTGTCATCGATGATACAAAAACTGGCATTTCAATTTTGATATTATTGATTATAGCCGGAATTATTTTAATTATTATTTATGCAATACTCCATTGGTTTGCACCTGGGATATTCCCTAGCGTTGACGTTAATTAAAAAACTTTAAAAATGACTGCTCAAGTACGTGATATTCTCCTCTATAATGGGACCACCTATCATATTGCAACTGAACCTTTAAAACAGCTTTTCGAGATAATGGGAGATGATAAGCCAAAATTAATATCACCACATACTGCTTGCTGGAGGGGTTATGTCGGCACATGGCAGATTGAAGAAGATAAATTGTACCTCATTGATTTCCAAGGTCACGGTGAGAAACAGGCAAAAGTTGGTATGGAATACATTTTCCCAGGGCAGATAAAAGTATTTGCTGAATGGTATACAGGTGAAATAAGAATTCCACATGGGGAATTGCTTCATTATGAACACAGAGGGTATTTATCAATTTACGAAAAGGAGCTGTTCCTGGAGTTTAAGAAAGGGATCTTAATTTCGACTAGGGAATTGGATAATACAAAAACATTTGACCCAGAAGATCCAATCGGATGGGGTAAAGTGCAAAGGGACCTCTATGGGTTTTGTTTAAAAGACCACAAAAAGGGGATATCTTCCAATTCTGATGATAAAGATTCTGATTAGTATAATGTTTTATAATAGTCATCCACCACCATTTTTAACTTTACTACCCTTGGAATAGTTTCATCCTGATATAATAATATAGCTTAACCTGAATATTTGTTCAAGTACCTCACAAAAAATGAAATAACGGATGAAGATCTTTCTTATTCAGTATAGTAATGTCTTATTGAAATGATTGGATTTTGTCTGTCTCATTTTATTAATCGATGAAATTATATTGAACTATAGATTATCGTTCTCTGATTAAATCCCAGGTATTAGTATCTTTGTAACAGCAGATGTAAACAGAGAGGAGTACTTTTCGAGACCTGTTGAAATTAAGCCTCTGCAACAAATTGATTATTAGCGTAGTGAAAAAATAGTTCGAGCCCTGGTGGGTCAACAAAAACGCATTCTCCCTTTATCGGAAGAATGCGTTTTTCTTTTTCTTTTACGGATCAATCCGAAAAACAGGTGGATAAGATTCAGATTGGGGAGAAGCCCTCTAGTGTAAGTTTCCCCTCCTGAGTCAGGAGGGGTCCGGCGACGCAGGAGCCGGGGGGTGGTATGTTTTAGCACAAATCGGGCTTCATAACATACCACCCCGCCCTCCCTCCGGTCGGGCACCCCTCCTAACTTAGGAGGGGAAAGTTTATCTTCATTTTTAAATCCCCGGAAATATAAAACTGCAGTGTCATTACGAACGAAATGAATTGGAGTGAGGAATATGCCTGTCAACCGCCTTTTCGACTTGACCAAGCAACCCCCCGAAAAAAATCCATCGAACTTATTAACGTAGGCGGCACAGATTGCCTCAACAGGGTATCTCATCAACCTGCAAGGATAATGTCGATGAACTGCCGGAGTCTATCCTTATCGAGTTTCCCCTTGGTTCTTACTCCGCTGCAGACATCAACGCCAAAGGGCCCGACCGCCATGATAGCTTCCCCGATGTTCTCAGGCTTAAGTCCGCCTGCAAGAAATACCGGGCAACCCGCGTTCATCCTTATCTGCCTGCTCAGATTCCAGTTATGCACCCTCCCTGTTCCACCAAGTTCCCTTACGGGCAGGTTGGGATTGCCGCTGTCGAGGAGGAGTGCATCAACCTGGCCCGAGATCCTGATAGCCTCCCTTACTGAGAAATCGTCGATGACATGTATCACCTGGACAATCTTTACGCAAGGCAAAGCTTCCTTAAGTTCCCGGTAGGTACCCGACGAAAGGGCGTCAACTATCTGAATGGTATTTGTATTGGTTCTCTGATGATGTTTTATGATCTCAGGCACAGAAGTCTCGCTGGTAAGAAGAAAAGTAGCAACAGGAGGCGGAACAGCTGCAGCTATCTGCCTTATCTGTTCATCCGGAATCGGACCCGGACCGCTGGGCATCCGTGCCACCAGGCCAACAGCAGAAGCACCGAGCCCGATTGCCGTCATGGCTTCTTCAATACTCTGAATACAACAGATCTTTATGCGTGGTGTCATAAACCAAAGATACAGATGATTTTTATTAATTACCTCACCCCCATGTGAAAGAGAAACAAAAGTAAAAACCCATGGGTACCTTAATTGTAAAATCCCTGATTTCTATACAGCAGGTCGGGGTAATCCGGAAAATACGTTCAACTACCCGGGATCAAGGCTTCAAGGCTTCGGTTTTCATAAGAGTATTTTTCACATTCAACAACAAAATCCTTCGAGGCGCTTGTGAGAGGATTGCCCAGGTAATCGCCCATGATCCTGTATTTCGAGAACTTTGAACGTTCGATAAGGTGCTCGAGTTCGAACCTGAAATAATAGCGAAGCCTTGTATGCCAGTCGTCCGATTTCTTCCCGTCTTCCTCATCCCATTCGAGATGGAAAAGGATATTTATGATCTGGTTGAAGGTATCTGGAAAAGTCGAGACAATCCTCTTCAGTCTTTTACCCTTAACATATTCGCCATCAAAATCAGCTACCCGGTCGAGACCGTTGATCAGAGGTTTGAGGTCGGGTACAAAAGTATCGAAGATAAATTTACCACCCGGATTCAGATGGGTGAAGACATTGTTGAGAGCCTTCATCTGATCTGATTTGTCAATCACATGCATCATCACCCTGAAAGGAGCTATAATAAGGTCGAACCTGAAGTCAAAACCAAAGGAAACCATGTCCTGAAGAGATACCCTGAACTTCTGATCCGGGGGTATCTTTGAAACCAGTACATCGAGCATGGCCTGGCTGATATCAATTGCGTAGATATCGGCCCCGTTTTTAAGGGCTGCAGAAAAAAATCTTCCGGTTCCGGCGCCTATCTCAAGAACCTTTCCCCTGCATTTTTTAATCTCACCGAGGAAAAACTCATTATCCACAGTGTCCCTGTGGAAATGGTACAGTGTGTCATAAAACCTTGCAAATGACTCAGGATAAACTGATTCCATGGCTTCTATTTTTAATTGATAAATGAAAAGTCTAGATAATCTTCTTGTACCTGATTCTTACAGGTGTTGTGTCGGTCACCCTCTTCCGGTAGTTCTCTTCGTATTCCGAATAGCTTCCTTCGAACCATACCACCTTTGAATCACCTTCAAACGCAAGGATATGTGTGGCTACCCGGTCGAGGAACCATCTGTCGTGGGATATGATTACGGCACATCCTGCAAAATTCTCAAGGCCCTCTTCAAGGGCTCTCAGGGTGTTTACATCGATGTCGTTTGTAGGTTCATCGAGAAGCAGTACGTTGGCTCCCGATTTCAGGGTAAGTGCCAGATGGAGCCTGTTTCTTTCGCCCCCTGATAATACCTCGCATTTCTTCTCCTGGTCGGCACCGGTAAAGTTAAATCTCGACACATAAGCCCTGGCATTGACAAGCCGGTTACCCACCATGATATCGTTTTGTCCCGATGAAATGACTTCGTAGACTGTCTTTGCCGGATCGATGGCTGCATGGGCCTGGTCGACATAACCTATGACAACTGTCTCGCCGGTCTCAAAACTCCCCCCGGAGGCTTTTTCCTGACCCATTATCATCCTGAACAGGGTTGTTTTTCCCGCACCATTGGGGCCGATAACACCAACGATGCCGTTGGGGGGAAGGTTAAACTCAAGGTTCTCGAACAGGAGATTGTCACCGAAAGATTTTGAGACTCCTGTTGCCCTTATAACCTTATCACCAAGTCGTGGTCCGTTGGGTATGAAGATCTCAAGCTTCTCCTCCTTGGCTTTTACATCCTGGTTAAGGAGGTTTTCATAGGCACCCAGCCTGGCCTTTGATTTGGCATGACGGGCTTTGGGCGACATCCTGACCCATTCGAGCTCACGTTCGAGGATCCTGCGCCGCTTAACATTGCCCTTTTCTTCTATCTCGAGCCGTTTTGTCTTTTGTTCAAGCCATGATGAATAGTTTCCCTTCCATGGTATGCCTTCACCCCTGTCGAGTTCAAGAATCCATCCGGCAACATTATCGAGGAAATACCTGTCGTGAGTGATACAGATTACCGTTCCGTGGTACTGGTTAAGAGTTGTTTCAAGCCACCTGACAGATTCAGCATCGAGGTGGTTGGTGGGCTCATCCAGGAGAAGGATATCAGGCTGTCTCAGAAGCAGGCGGCAAAGGGCAACCCTCCTCCTCTCCCCTCCCGACAGGATACTGATATTCTGGTCACTGTCGGGGCATCTGAGAGCATCCATGGCCCTGTCAAGTTTATGCTCAATATTCCAGCCATCCTGATAATCGATCTTTTCCTGAAGTACAGCCTGGCGTTCCATGAGCTGCTGCATCTTATCAGGATTCTCATAGACATCGGGGTCACCGAATCTCAGATTTATGTCTTCATATTCCCTGATGGCGCCGACAATTTCGTGGACACCCTCCTCAACGATCTCCCGTACCGTTCCCTTCTCATTGAGAAGAGGATCCTGGGGCAGGTATCCGACACTGTATCCCGGCAGGAAAGTCACCTCTCCCTGATATTCCTTTTCAACTCCGGCAATGATCTTAAGAAGGGTTGATTTCCCTGATCCGTTAAGGCCAATGATTCCTATCTTGGCTCCAAGAAAGAAGGAAAGGGAAATATCCTTAAGGACCTGCCTGTGCGGGGGAAAGGTCTTTCCCACACGGTTCATCGAAAAGATGATCTTGTTATTTTCAACCATAGGTCAGCAATTTAATGAGGGAGACAAATCCCTCAGGGCAAATATAACAGTCAAAAATCAAACCAGACAAGGAAGGTAATAAAAAGAACGGCAGACAGGTGTTTAAGGTGTAACTTACTGATGGGAGGTAATAACAGGACAGTAAGGTAAAAAACAGAAAAAGGGAGGTATCCGGAGATACTCCCCTGTAACTATATGTTGAAATCCCTTCAGAACCTTACATCAGAGTTGATTCTGTCAGGGATCTGAATTCATGGTTGTTTTTCAAACAGCTTTAAGGTTTCATCCTGCATAAGCACCCAGAGGGAGTAAACACCCTTCAGGGTTCCGATAGGGATGTTAAGACAACCCAGTGCGGCCACAACAATAATCAGGTATCTTGCCCACGGCTGAAAAGAGAGCAGCCCAATCCCTCCCACAAGCCCGAGAGTCGACATGAACCCCACAAGTAAAGGCAGACTCAGGGAAAGAAAACCAAGTACCATATTAGGGATATCCTCACTACCAACAAACCCTTTTGCGAACCTGAGGGCAAAGAATATTGCAAAAGCACCAAGCAGACCAAGAACTCCGAAGCCAATATGTATTGCTCCGACTACGGTCACATGTTTTTTCATTTTTGTACCTTCCATGGCTTTATTTATTTAATCTTTATTTCCTTATCAATTTCAACCTAATGACTGATGTATTTTAAAATTGTTGCATCAAAATACCAATAATTTATTTAAAACTTCTGTATGCAGGTTAGAGGATTTTTTAATTTTGTGTTGAAAATTTACAGACATGAAAAGAGCCCTTCTGTACCTGTCATTTTTTTTATTTGTCACCATATCGTTCACTTCATGCGAGTCGCTGGGAAGCTGTAAAATATGCAAACAGGTGGTATATGTTAACGGCGACTATGATCATGATCTTGAGGAAGGGGAGTATTGTGATGCCGAACTTATTGCTATTGAAGCCACAGACGATATCATAATAGGCAATACGGTGACAAAATGGGAATGCCGTTAGAATCTCACTCCAATAATTGTTACATCATCGATCTGCGGAGTCTCACCCTTCCATCCAAGGAACTCTGATTCAAGTCTTTCCCTCTGAGTGTCCATAGGCAATCCTTCAATTTCAACAAGCAGCTTTTTAAGATGTTCCGACATGAATTTCCTTTTTCCCGGTCCGCCGGGCTGGTCAGTATATCCATCCGAGAAAATATAGAAGGTATCACCTTTTTTCAGTTCTATGGTATGAAGGGTAAAGGGATCCATCCTGTAATGAACCGAAACCGGCATTTTGTCGGGATAGTAATGCATTAGCCGGCCTTCTCTTACAAGGTACAGCGGGCAGTTGGCACCTGAATAAAGAAGAGTTCCCTTCTGTGGATCGACCGTGCATACAGCCACATCCATCCCGTCCCTTACCGGCTCATCGTACATGTCGCTGTTGAGTGACTTTACTACTTCATCCCTGAGCTGCCCGAGAATCTCATCGGGATTGTATATCTGTCTCCCTGCCACTATCCGGTTTAGAAGCGTCATGCCGAGAATGCTTAGAAAAGCCCCCTGGAGCCCATGCCCTGTACAATCAGCCATCACAATGATCTGTCTTCCTCCGTCACTGTGCATCCAGTAAAAATCACCGCTGACAGTCTCACGGGGCCTGAAGAGTATAAAATGCCCGAGCTCGCGGGTAGTGATCTTCGACGAAGATAAGAGTGCATCCTGAATGTTCCGGACGTAAAAAACAGTTTTACCGGCCTGCTTATCCTGAAGTTTTCTCCGCCGGGCTGCCTTACCGGCAAAAAACCATCCGGCCAAAAGAACAAATCCCGCCTGACAATATGCACTTTCCATGGCAGTATGCAGATGAGAAAAATAAAATGCAAAAAAACCGCAACAGATATTAAATAACATCCGATTATTCAATCATTATTACGAAATTGCATATTAAATAGCATTTAAACAAACTCAGGAAGAAAACTTAAGGCACGATTGTTGATAAGTTGTTTATAATTGCAGTTTTTTAAGTAACCGGCATTGGTTTCAAGTTGTATTTTTATATAAGAAATTAAGCCCAGATAATGACCCTGAATATCAATAATTTAGACTTAACGGGGAAAACCATAGTAGTTGTTGAGGATGATATTCCATCAATAAGATATTATGAGACTCTGCTACATACGACCGGAGCAGGGGTCAAAGTATTCCGTACAGGGAAAGAATTTGTTGAATACATTAAAACCCCTGAGTCTGAATTTGACATGGTCATAATGGATTTCCTTGTTCCTATTGTCAACGGTATCGATTGTATAAGGACTCTTCGTAAGGGACACCGGAATGTTCCTGCTGTTATGATAACCGCCTATTCATCGGAACAGACAAGGTCTGAAGCATTTATTGCCGGCTGCACCGAGTTTGTCCTTAAGCCTGTCTACCCCGACAAGATCTACAGCCTCCTCGAGAAATATCTCCTTCAGGAGGTTAGCTCTTATCACAATCACCTGGCCTGAGCAGCCCTTTCATTCTTGTTTTTCTTACTCTTTCTTCACCTGGCTCCTGCCCATATAAGTGGCATAGTAGGATTCGAGCCTGGCAGTTAATTCATCCGCTACTTCCTTTTCTCCGTTAAGCAGGCAGAAGTTGGCCACCTTTGATGTGTATTGCAGAGCGGTCTGTATCTCGTAGCCAGCTGAAGCAACCATATAGGGTGTCTGTTTAAGAAAATAATCAAGCCTGTCAAAATAATACACGCTGAGGTCTTTTGACATCTGGAGTGCCTTTTCTTTCTTTCCCGCCATGAAATAAGCTTCTATAAGGTCGGGAACAAAAGGATCGTAAGGTACCCTTTCGAGTGGCATGACCTCCATACAGCGGTCGAGTACTTCGGCAGCTTTCTCAAATTTGCCCTCTGAAGCAAGCGATTTTGCAAGGTGGGCATAGTTGAGTCTTGCTTTCAGAACGATGAGTGTCCTCCGGTGATTGTAGTCGAGGTTGACATTTTTATCAGCTGCCCCGCCCCATACGAATTTATTCATAAGGTTATCGTACAGGATATCAGTGTCGACCCTTCCGTAATCGACCCAGCTGTTATTCTGCGACTTGATGGGGACCAGCCTGTAAGCAAGTCCCTCAAGCTGAAAATATTCCTCCAGTCCCATGGCATCGTCATGGTAGCCGGAGATAAAATAGATTGGTCGTTCCCAGTTATTGCTGGCAAGAATATCCAGAACTATAAGCTGGCTCTTCAGTATGGAGTTACCTTTAATCTTTATATCAATATAGGGTACTATCTTATCTGCATCTTCCGGCTTGACTGTTCCCGAGGCTATTACACGGGCCGAATCGACCGGGATCCTGATGGTCCTCGAAGGTATGATATCCAGGATCTCCTCTGCTGAAACCCTTACCTTGGTTGCCTGGTTGTCGCTTTTCACCCATTCTATTATGGTTTTTATATCAACCGGATCTTCTGTTTTCTCAACAACAAACACCTGGTTATTCACTCCGTCGTAGTATTTCTGAGGCGGAAGGCTTACAGGCAGAGGTTCCGACTCATAAGTCTTTCTTTTCATCTGGTTTATATACCAGTCTGTATTTAGAAGCATGAGATTACAGACTCTGACATCGGTTCTCATTTCTTCAACCTCCTGCGCGTACCAGAGGGGGAAGGTATCGTTGTCGCCGTTGGTAAAGAGTATAGCCCCGGGGGCACATGAATTGAGATAATTAAAGGCAATGTCGCGTGTAAGGTACCTGCCTGACCGGTCGTGGTCGTCCCAGTTTTCGGCACCCATAACTATAGGGACAGCAAAAAGGCACAGTATTCCGGCAGTAAGGGCAGCAGTCTTTTCGCCCGCAAGCTTTGACAGCGCCTCGAAAAGAGCCAGGACACCAAGTCCTATCCATACCGCAAAGAAATAGAAAGAGCCGGTATAGGCATAGTCCCTCTCCCTTGGCTGGTTAGGATACTGATTCAGGTAAAAGACGATAGCTATTCCTGTCATCACAAAGAGCAGGAAGATGATCCACCAGTTCCTGTTATCGCGGTTCAGATGATAAAAGAATCCGACGAGACCAAGAATAAAAGGCAGAAGGTAATATTTGTTCCGCGAGGTATCCGTCCCCATGTCTCCCGGCAGATCAGAGGTGCCTGTCCTCGGATTGTCGAGGAAGCTCAGGCCGGTGATCCAGTTCCCGTTGACTCCGCCTCCGGTACCCTGGGTATCATTCTGCTTACCTGCAAAGTTCCACATGAAGTACCTGAAATACATATATCCGAACTGGTAGGAGAACATAAACCTGAGGTTCTCCCCGAAACGTGGTCTTCTGATGACTTCTTTCCCCCCCGACTGGTCAGTTACCTGAACCGGGGTTCCCCTTACTTTTCCCCATTCCTCATATACCTGGATATGATCGGCCTGCTCACTCCACATCCTGGGGAACAGAGTAAGGAAACGCTTGTCATATACCCTCTCGAGGTTTCTGCTGCTTATTACATATTTCCCGTTCTCATAAACATACTTCGGCTTACCATAGGTATAGTCAAGAACCGGGGCATTGTAGTACTGTCCGTGGAAGAGCGGTCGCTGTCCGTACTGTTCGCGGTTGAGAAAATAAAGAAGACTGAAGGGGTTATCGGGACTATTCTCATTAAGAGGAGGATTTGCCGAAGACCTTATCACTATGATGGCCTGGGTTGAATATCCTATAAGGACCACTGCCACTACAGTGAGGGCAGTATTGATGACCCTCCGGCTCATGCCCGACAGGTACCAGGTCACTCCTGCCGTTATCAGGAGCATAATGAAGTTAAGCACGAAAGAACCGGATATCACCCAGATACCCGAGGTCAGGAAAGCTGCCACAGCAAGCATCGCGAACCTCATCCTGCTGGCCGACACCAGCGATGCCACGATTGCCGATGTAAAAAAGGCCACAATCAGAATGGCATGAAATATCATTCCGCTGTTGCGGGGCATCCCCAGTGAGTTGACAAACGCCAGTTCGAACCATGATGAGATGGTTACGGCTCCAGGCATGATCCCGTACATGAGCAGGGCAAGTATGACCAATGACAAAGCAAGGGAAAAAGCAAAACCCTTCCATGTGAATTCAAACTTCCTGAAGTAATACACAAGGACAATGGCCGGCAGGGCAAGCAGGTTAAGCAAATGGACACCGATCGACAATCCCATCAGGAAGGCGATAAGTATCAGCCAGCGGTCGGCATATTTTTCATCAGCGACATCCTCCCATTTAAGGATGGCCCAGAAAACAAGGGCAGTGAACAACGATGAAGTTGCATATACTTCTCCCTCGACGGCTGAGAACCAGAAAGAATCTGAAAAGGTAAATGCAAGGGCTCCCACTACTCCGGCAGCAATCACGGCAATTATCCTGCCTGTTGTAAACTGCTGCCCGGACATCATAATAATCTTCCTTGCCAGATGGGTTATTGTCCAGAAAAGGAACAGAATCGTAAAGGCACTTGCAAGAGCCGACATGGCATTTACCATGGCGGCAACGGCTGAATTGTCGCTTCCCGCAAAGAGTGTGAAGAACCTTGCAAGAACCATGAACACCGGGTTTCCGGGAGGATGCCCTACTTCGAGTTTAAACCCTGAAGCTATGAATTCACCACAATCCCAAAGACTTGCGGTGGGTTCGATGGTCATCAGATAGGTCACTGAGGCAATGGCGAAGATAACCCATCCTGTAATATTGTTAATCAGCCTGTATCTTTTCATTAGCAAATAATTCTGACCTTAATGGTCGGGGTGAGCCCCTTGAATATTACTCCAGACGAAATTACTTATTTTTTTCATAAATGAATCTGTTACTCCTTCAGGGTGTTTATTTTGTTATTTTTGAAGAAATGCTTTTATGAGATATCCCTCCTCCTTCATATCGTTCCTGTTTATCCTGCTCTCAGGAGTTACTTATGGTCAGTATTATGAAACCGGTCAGGATCCTGCCTCACTGAAATGGCTGCAGATAAAAACTGACAGGTTTACCGTCATCTATCCGAAGAATTATGGCAGCCAGGGTATTGAATTCGCCCGTTCTCTCGATGAGTCGTACGGAAAGATAACATCGGTCTTCCCTGCCAGGGAATTCAGGTTGCCTGTGGTAATTCACAACTTCACAACCCAGTCGAACGGTTATGTTGCCTGGGCTCCCCGGAGGATGGAGATCTATCCTACACCTGAGCAGAACTCCATTCCTCTTGATCCGGTTAAATACCTTACCATCCATGAACTTACGCATGTGATGCAGATGGAATCCCTTGACAGGGGATTTACAAAGGGAGTCTCCTTCCTGTTCGGCGAGCAGTTTCCAGGTGCCATGGCTTCATTGCTTCCCCTCTGGTACCTCGAGGGAGATGCAGTATATGCTGAATCGGTGCTGACAGGTTCAGGAAGAGGCAGAAGTGCCGCCTTCCACAAGCAGCTTAAGGCAATTTCTGCCGAGAGGGGCAGGATGTTCAGCTATGACAAGATAGTTAACGGTTCATTCAGGCATTTTGTTCCCGACTATTATGCCTCGGGCTTCGATATCACCTCGTGGTCGAGATACAGATATGGGAAAGATATATGGAACGATGCCCTCCGGTTTACAGCCAACCTTCCCTTTACACTGAATCCTGTGAACATCAGCCTGCTTTCCACTTCGGGCGTAACGAAGAAAAAGCTCTTCAGAGAGGCTTTCGACACTCTTGGTATGGTATGGAAGAATGAACTTGCAACAAATGGCAGTATCGCATATCCGTCTCTCAATCCACCCAAAGGCAACAGGTATATCAACTACCAATCCCCTGTAAAAATCAGTAAAACGGGCTTTGCCGCTATCAGGACATCCCTCGTGTCTCCTCCGTCCATTGTACTCGTAGATACTGAAAAATCAAAGGTCAGGAAGCTTCATTCCACCGGGCAGATCTATCCCTATGCTCTCAGCCAGGGTCAATCTTCGGTTGTCTGGGTTGAGAAGAAGAATGACCCGCGATGGTACAACAGAAACTACTCTGTAATAATGCAAATGGATACCAGGAAGGGGAGTGTTAAGCAGATTGGCAGAAAAACAAGGTACATGGCTGCAGCAATCTCTCCCGACGGGTCGACTATAGCGGCATCCGTGAACAGTACTGACAATAAAAACAGCCTTGTCTTTATTAACAGCAACACAGGAATGGAGATCAGGGCATTACCCGCCCCGGGCAACACCTATATCGAGCGACCACGATGGTCGGAGGATGGTAATAAGGTCACCTTTATCTCCCTGGATGAGAAAGGTGAGGGCATCATGTCATTTGATACCAGGGCAGGGACCTTCAGTACCCTGCTTGAAGAGAGTACAGATGATTACCAGGATGCCTTCCTGAGAAATGACTCTCTCTATTTCATAAGTTCGCGTTCGGGAACCGAGAACATATACGTCATGAGCCCGGGAAAAAACATTACCCGCCTTACCGGGTCGAGGTTTGGTGCAACCGGGTTTACTGTTGACGGAGGCAAACTGGTTTTTGCTGACTATACCTCACATGGCAATGACATAAGCATAGCTGACATAGGGCCGGGATATGAAGTTCCCGGCTCCCGTTCAGATCCTTCCGGTTTCATTTCAGATTTTGACAATACTCCGGTTAATGATACCCTGCATGTTGAAAAAGACTACAACCCGGTACCTTACAGGAAGTATTCACATCTGTTCAGGTTCCACAGCTGGATGCCATTCTATGCCGACCTCGATGAAATAACCGAGGATCCCCGGACCATCACTCCGGGAGTGACAATAATGAGCCAGAACACACTCAGCACCCTTCAGACCACACTGGGTTATGAATATGCTGAAAAGACACACAGGCTTCACAGCCGTATAATCTGGAAAGGATGGTACCCTGTATTTGAATCTGAAATTGATTACGGGGAAAACAATTACGTGCATAAATTCTCCGAAAGGGTTGACAACCCCGATGTTATAAATCCAGGTATGTACTTTACCAACAGGGTTTACCTTCCCCTCAGGTTTTCTTCAGGAGGATATGTTCAATATTTCCAGCCCTCAGTAAGCCTTTATTACGCCAACAACTATATCTACCTTGATCAGCAGGGTATATATGACTATGGCCAGGCCCAGCTTTCAGGAAGACTTTATTTCTCGAATTATAAAAACTCATCCGTACGGGATATATATCCACGGGTTGCCCAGGTTGCCGACCTGAATTATTCGTTTTACCCTTTCGATAAGACCCTTTTTGGAAGCTTCATGACCCTACGTTCTGCACTATATTTCCCGGGTATATTTCAGAACAATGTCATTCGCCTCAGATATGAGTGGGACTGGCAGGATGTTGAAAAGATACCTCTGTTGAACAGGATAAGTCTTCCGCGTGGCTACACCGATATTTCATCCGAGGATCTTAAGGTTTTTTCTGCCAACTATGATGCTCCTCTTGTCTACCCCGACTTCAGCCTTGCCGGTCTTCTTTATCTTACGCGTATCAGGACTTCGCTATTCTTTGATTATGCACAGGGCAAAGGTAATTACCACCTGACCAGACAAAACGGCAGGTTATTAACTGAGTATTACGAGGAAGGGACTGAAAACTTCAGTTCGTTCGGGGTAGAGATGCTTGCTGATTTCCATGTTTTCAGGTTCCCCTATACTTTATCGGCAGGAGCCAGGGCATCATGGATCAGTGGCGGGAGTTCGCCGCTTACTGAGATCCTGTTTAGCATAGATGTATTCGGTATGAATATTGGCCGGCTTGGCCCCAGGTAAGGCTCAGGCTTCTGTATTGGCCGAGTATTCCTGTATCAGTTTCCAGGCAGCGCTGACATGAGCGGCAGTGACATTGGTCTGGGCAACCACCATCCTGAGTGTATACTTACCTTCTACAGTTGTGTGCGAGAGATAAATCTTTCCCGAATCATTAATCTTATTCAAAAGTCTCTCATTGATGGCGTTGAGTTCCTCTTCCGTCTTCCCGGCCGGCCTGTATCTGAAGCAGATAAGGTTGAAAATCACGGGAGCAAGGATTTCGAAATCAGGTTCTCTGGCAATAGTTTCAGCAAGGTTTGAGGCCAGGGAGATATGATATCTTATTTTCTCACGCAGTCCATCCACACCGAAGGATCTGATAACGCTCCACAGTTTCAGCGCCCTGAAACGTCTGCCCAGCGGAACCCCCCAGTCGCGGTAGTCATTCACCTGTCCCCTTGTCCTCGTCTTAAGGTATTCGGGTAATATCTCAAATGTCCTGATAAGCGTCTCCGGCTCCCTGGTAAAGAAAGCTGAACAGTCGAAGTTTGTGAACATCCATTTGTGGGGGTTGAACACAAAGCTGTCGATGTATTCCCTGCCCTCGAGCATCCACTGGTATTCGGGCAGTAAAAGGGCCGTACCTGCCATGGCTGCATCGACATGTAGCCATATCCCGTATTGATCGCAGATCTTCCCTATTGCTTTTATAGGATCAACTGACATTATTCCGGTAGTCCCCAGAGTAGCGACCACGCAGCATGGAAGGTAGCCTTTGCCCCTGTCCGATTCAATGGCTTCAGCCAGTTTAAGAGGATCTATTGAGAAATTCCTGTCGACTGGCACCTTAACGAGGTTGGTTCTTCCAATGCCTGCAATTCTAACAGCTTTCTCGATTGAGGAATGGGTATGTTCAGAGCAGTAAACCCTTATTACCGGGCTTTCTGATGCTCCGTTTTCGTTGATTGAGAAGCCGCTTGCCTTTTCCCTGGCTGTCAGAATAGCTGCAAGGGTAGCGGTTGAAGCTGAATCCTGGATTACTCCTTCAAAATTCCCTGGGAGACCAATAAGGTCGCGAAGCCATATCATCATCTTCTCCTCCAGTTCGGCTGCAGCCGGCGAAGTCTCCCAAATCATGCACTGAGCACCGAGTGTGGCGGTAAGCATTTCTGCCAGCACTGATGCGGGACTATTGTTTGAGGGAAAGTAGGCATAGAAATCGGGATTCTGCCAGTGGGTGATTCCCGGCATTATAATCTCCTTAAAATCCTTCATAAATGACTCGAAGGGTTCAGGAGCGGTAGGAGGTGTATCAGGTAGTTTACCAAATATATCACCCGGTTTCACCATCGACCTGACGGGATACTTTCCCACATCCTCCATATACCCGGCCATCCATTCGACCAGTTCATGTGCATGTTTCTTAAACTCAGCAGGTGTCATGGAAACAGCCTTATCTGACTGATTCGGCAAGAAGAATGATCTTGTTGGTTTTAACCTCGATCACTCCTCCGTCGATCTCAAACAATATTTCCTTGCCGGTCTGGTCAACCATAATGACCGGACCGTTTTCGAGAGTTGATATTATGGGTGCATGGTCTTTTAACACCTGAAAGGATCCCTTTTTACCGGGGACCCTTACAGACTTGACGTCTCCTTCGAATACTTTCCTGTCGGGAGTGATGATCTCTATCTTCATTTCAAATATTTATCCTGCTTCAATCCGAAGCCGGTTAGTTTATTTTGACTGAGCGAGTATTTTTTCTCCTTTTTCAATGGCATCCTCGATAGTTCCAACGAGAAGGAATGCTGATTCCGGATATTGATCCACCTTGCCGTCCATGATCATATTGAATCCCTTGATAGTGTCTTCAATTGATACAAGGGCGCCTTTTATCCCGGTGAACTGTTCAGCCACATGGAAAGGCTGGGAGAGGAATCTCTGTACCCTTCTGGCACGGTGAACGACGAGTTTATCTTCCTCTGAAAGTTCGTCCATACCAAGGATGGCAATAATATCCTGAAGTTCGTTATATCTCTGAAGCAACTCTTTTACCCTCTGTGCGCAGTTATAGTGAGCTTCACCAACGATGTCGGCTGTAAGAATCCTTGAAGTCGAATCGAGTGGGTCAACAGCCGGATAGATACCAAGCTCGGAGATTTTACGGCTAAGAACTGTTGTAGCGTCGAGGTGAGCGAAGGTAGTTGCAGGAGCCGGGTCGGTAAGGTCATCCGCAGGTACGTAAACAGCCTGAACCGATGTAATTGACCCGTGTTTTGTTGAAGTGATCCTTTCCTGCATGATACCCATCTCGGTTGCGAGTGTCGGCTGATAGCCCACGGCAGAAGGCATCCTTCCGAGAAGGGCTGATACTTCCGATCCTGCCTGGGTAAAAC
>CAZBQM010000014.1:0-43648 GCA_964494045.1 uncultured Rikenellaceae bacterium | reverse complement strand
AGGTAAAGGCTGTGAGACATGCGGCAGTCGCGGACCCCGTCATATCGGTTGGTCCGTCCGCGGTTCTCAGGGTTCCCGTTGCACAATACTACGGCAACCTCAGGTTCAACTTCCGGTGGGGTTCTGCCAAGCAATTCAGCAATCGAAGCCATAACGGTTCCGCCTCCGACCGGACAGTTAAGTCCTTCAAAAGTCTCAGCATTGACAATGGCTTCAGCAAGATTACGGCAACCGGCAAATCCGCAACCTCCACAGTTTGCAGCAGGAAGAAGAGCCTGTACCTCATCGATACGGGGATCCTCAATAACCTTGAACTTCTGCGCAACGAAGTAAAGTATCACAGATCCGGTCAGGGCTATAATACTCAATGTTATAACAGTAAGAAGAACGGTAGAACTCATTATTATGTTTTTATCGTAAAGTAGAACTTTTTACTTATCCTGTCCCTTAGTAAATATAGTATGAGAAAATATGGGAATAATATAGAAATTGACAGCAGACCGGCTGTAAGCTCGGGTACTGACATCCCGAGAAAAACCACAAGGCCGGTTACAAGTATTACAAAAGGAAGGAGATAACCAAGGAAAAGAGCCCTGAATCCCATCGATTGTTTCATGAGAAGGATTACATGGTCACCGGGACTGACGTTATAGCTGCCGCTAACACTGATGAGTCTCTCTTTTTCGCCTGTGATGTTGCAGAAACCCTCTGCATGACACCCTGAACATGCAGAAGATGATGTGATTCGTACGACAACCGAGTTATTGTCCTTCTTATCAACAATCCCTTCGTGAGAAATAATACCCTTGTTTTCGTTTTCGTCCATGGGACATCAGGGATAAAAGAAGTGCACAAATTTACTAATCTTCATATAAAAGGATATGAATTTTGTCACTTTTTTATTGCGACGGGATAATTGGCCGCAGATGAACTATTTAAAAAATCATTCCTTCGTGAATAAATATTATTACCTGCCTGTTCAGCTTATGTCGCTCCACGACTGTTTTATGCTGAACAGTTGCTTAAGTTCGGTCTTCAGGAGGTGATTCTGATCTCTTTCAAGGGCCGGATCTTCTTCCAGGATCTCTTCGGCGATTCTCCTTACATATTCAATGATCTGTCCATCCCTGCCAAGGTCGGCAATCTTTAGTTCAAAAGGGATTCCGCTCTGAAGCGTACCTTCAATATCACCGGGCCCTCGAAGCTGGAGATCAGTCTCGGCAATTTCGAAGCCGTCGTTAGTTCTTGTCATCACCTCTATTCTTTTGGCTGCCTCACGCGACAGTTTTCCTGAGGTCATCAGGATGCAGTACGACTGCCCGTCACCCCGGCCGACACGTCCCCTGAGCTGATGGAGTTGTGAAAGGCCGAACCTTTCGGAACTCTCGATAACCATCACCGTGGCATTGGGGATATCTACACCTACCTCGATGACAGTGGTTGCAACCAGAATATGTGCATGTCCGTCCTTGAACAGCTTCATTGATGCATCTTTTTCAGCCGGTTTCATCCTGCCGTGTACAATGCTTATGCAGTATTCAGGCGGGGGAAACACCCTTGAAATGGTGTCCCAACCGTCTTCAAGGTCTTTATAATCCATCTTCTCCGATTCGGTGATAAGAGGATATACTATAAAGATCTGCCTGCCAAGTTTTATCTGGTTCCTGATAAAACCAAAGACCTTGTTTCTTTCAGGTTCAGTGAAATGCATCGTTCTTACAGGCATCCTTCCCGGAGGCAATTCATCGATAACCGAAACATCAAGGTCGCCGTACAGTGTCATTGCCAGTGTCCGCGGGATAGGAGTGGCCGTCATCACAAGAATATGAGGCGGATTTTCACTTTTTTCCCAGAGCTTTGCCCTCTGGGCAACACCGAACCTGTGCTGTTCATCAATAATAACAAGGCCGAGATTGCTGAACCTGACATTTTCCTCAATAAGTGCATGAGTACCTACAAGAATGTTAAGTGAGGCATCTTCGAGCGAGGCTTCAATCTCTTTGCGTGCAGCTCTTTTAGTGGAACCCGTAAGTAATCTTATTTTCAGATCCAGTCCCTTCAGCATTTTGGTTATGGTATTGAAATGCTGAGATGACAGAATCTCCGTAGGTGCCATGAGACAGGTCTGGTATCCGTTGTCGATGGCAATAAGCATGCTCATAAGGGCGACAAGTGTCTTGCCGCTTCCTACATCCCCCTGGAGAAGCCTGTTCATCTGTTTGCCCGATCCCAGATCACGCCTGATCTCCTTCATCACCTTTTTCTGCGCTTCAGTAAGCGGGAAAGGCAGATTATTGAAATAGAACCTGTTGAAATTCTCACCGATACTGGTGAAAACAAAACCTTTGTATTTTCTGGTCCTGCTGCCCTTATACCTTAACAGATTAAGCTGGATGTAAAATAACTCCTCGAACTTGATCCTGTACCTTGAACGTTCCATCTCATCGGGATTAGCAGGAAAATGAATCTTGTAAAGAGTGTCATGAAGACTCATAAGCCTGTATCGCGAGACCAAATAATCAGGCAGGGTTTCGGGGATAATGAATTTTATCTGCTTCAGCAGGGTCCCTGTCAGTTTGCTTATTGTTTTTGAGGTTATGTACTGGTTCTTAAGTTTTTCGGTTGTGTTGTAATGGGCCTGAAGAGCAGAGCTGAGCTTCCCCTCGTTTTTTTGAACCGGTTCAATTTCGGGGTGGATAATATTGACAACTCCGTTGAATATCCCGGGTTTGCCAAAGACAACATATTCAGTGTCGGAAGTATAAGTGGAGCTTATCCATTTGAGGCCCTTGAACCAGATAAGCTTTATTGTTCCCGTCGTGTCGCTGAAATCTGCCACCAGGCGTTTACCTGATCCGAAACCCTCGGTATAGTATCCTTTGATAAAACCCTTTATCTGGACGTTGGGCAGATCGGGATCGAGTTCTGCGATATTGTAGAATTTGGTTCTGTCAATATACTTGTAGGGAAAATAATAAAGAAGATCCCTGTAGGTTGATATCTGCAGTTCCTTTTCCAGCAATTCGGCTCTTTTTGGTCCGACACCGGGAAGGTATGTGATATTTGTATCAAGAAACCCCTGCATTTTATTAGCTGTCGCAATTTGAAACGGATATCCGAAAATAACTATTTTTGGAGATATGACCTAATAGCACGAATTGGATAGGCTATGATTTATTACAGAATATCAACATACATCAGATATATCATTGAGGCCCTGCCATGTAGTGGTCACGGTGTTCACAGTCCCTTTGTCTTTGATCTTGTTTCGCGTATCTTCAGGAATAAAATCGATCCCGGGGTTGTCTGTAGTATTGAAAAGATAAGGAAAGACCTGCGTTCAGACAAAACGGCAATAAAGATACGGGATCTCGGAGCAGGTTCAGGGATTATGGGAACAGACACAAGGAAAATATCAGACATAACACGCTATTCGGCTGTACCTGAAAAATACGGACATCTGCTTTACCGTCTCTCTGAAGAGTTTGGTGCTCCCTCGGTGGTGGAGTTCGGAACCTCACTCGGAATCAGTACAATGTACCTTGCTTCAGCTGCAACAGGAGTCCCTGTATTTACCATGGAAGGGTGTCCTGAGACGGCTGCTGTTGCTGAGAGGAATTTCGAAAAGCTCGGGCTGAAAAACATCACTGTTCTTAAAGGTTCATTTGACGACAGCATTCCCGAGCTTAAAGCGAAAGCCGGAAATCCGGGACTGGTGTTCATTGACGGCGATCACAGGAAGGATGCAGTACTCAGGTATTTCTCCCGGGTTGTTGATATGGCCGGTCCGGATACTGTTGTTGTTCTTGATGATATCAACTATTCTGAAGAGATGGGAGAGGCATGGGAAGAGATCAGAAGACACCCGGAAGTGACACTCTCTGTTGATATTTACAGGATGGGACTGGTGTTCTTCAGGAAGGGGATTGCCTCAATGTCGTACAGGATAAGGTATTAACAAAAATTAATATTATAATTCTTCTATTATTAAGTAATTTAGTCTAATTTCGAAAATTCAAATTTGTGCCCTATGGATAAAGTAATTGAAATTCATGATATTGTTAAGAACTATCAGATCGGTTCGGTCATTGTAAAAGCTTTAAGATCGGTATCACTCGATATTAAAAGAAACGAATATGTTGCTATTATGGGCCCTTCGGGATCTGGTAAGTCAACACTCATGAACCTGCTGGGATGTCTTGATACGCCTTCAAGTGGTGTTTATATCCTGAACGGTACCGATGTCAGCAAAATGGAAGACGACTATCTCGCAGAGATCAGGAACAAGGAGATCGGATTTGTATTCCAGACATTCAACCTTCTGCCCAGATATACGGCTCTCGAGAATGTTACCCTGCCTCTTATTTATGCAGGCGTTCCTAAAGTCGACAGGGAACAGATTGCAGTAGATAGCCTTAAAAAGGTTGGTCTTGGTGACAGGATGGATCACAAACCAAATGAGTTGTCGGGAGGTCAGCGTCAGAGGGTGGCAATAGCCAGGGCACTTGTAAACAAACCCTCCATCATTCTTGCCGATGAACCCACAGGAAACCTCGACAGTAAGACCTCTCTTGATATCATGATGCTTCTGGATGATATTCATAAAGCAGGCAACACGGTTATTCTCGTTACACATGAAGAAGATATAGCACTTCACGCTGAAAGGATAATCAGACTTCTTGACGGAGAAATATCCCAGGATTACGTAAATAAGGATCACAAAAAATATCAGAGATCATAACACACCCTGTAAGGGTATCCGTTTTATCTGAAATGAGAATCTATACCCGTAGAGGCGATGACGGGAGAAGTTCCCTTCCCGGTGGTGGCAGGGCTCCCAAACACCATCCCTGCTTCAATGCACTTGGTGATATTGATGAACTTGTTTCATGGATCGGGCTTCTGAGGGAGTTGCCTGAAAACTCTTCCAGGCGTGAATTCCTCAGTACCTTGCAGGAACAGCTTATGACTTCAGCAGCAATGCTTGCCGGCACGGGTTCTCAGAAAACTTCATCAGACCCTCTTCATCCCGGTAATTTTATCCGTTTTCTTGAGAATGAGATCGACTCTATGGAAGCTGAACTTCCTCAGCTTAAAAGTTTTATTCTTCCGGGCGGATCAATGGCAGCTTCGTGGTGCCACATTACACGCTGTGTCTGCAGGAGAGCTGAGAGATCGGTCTCAGAGCTCTGCTCTGTAACAGAAATACCTGAATATATACTGCCTTTGCTTAACAGAATATCCGATTATATGTTCATGCTTTCCCGGTTCATAAGTTATGAGCTTAATAATGATGAAATTACATGGTCTGTCTAGCGTGTTAAAAAACTTAAAAAATCAGTTTGTTTTTTAAGTTAAATATTATATATATTTGCAGACTTTGTAAAAATTATATTTTAATCGGAATAATATGTATTGGACACTTGAATTAGCATCAAAACTTGAGGATGCTCCATGGCCTGCCACTAAAGATGAGCTGATTGACTTCGCCATTAGGTCAGGTGCTCCTTTGGAGGTTATCGAAAACCTGCAGGAAATCGAAGATGAAGGTGATATTTATGAAAGTATTGAGGATATATGGCCCGACTATCCGAGCAAAGATGACTTCTTTTTTAATGAGGATGAATATTAGGTAAGATCCTGTCTCTAATCAGTAACTTTAGTTTTTACAAAAATATCTGACATCTTTTTAGGTCTCAGGGAATCATACCATGCAAATCCCTCCAGTCTCAACTCTTTATGGGACTTTTCAGGAGGATCGATGATTCCTTCAGGATTTTCCAGTTCATTGATCTCCCTGATTTTCCCGTTATCGATGTAAATATCAATCTTCGAACATTTGGCATGGTTGACGCCAACAACTTCTCCGTTGTCGGTAAGGAAATAGATTGTCTCACCGTTCCCTTCGATATTGATCCTGTAAAGATCATTATCCCTGAAGTATCCTGTCAGGCTTCGGCCTTTTATCTGGTTATATCTTGTGGTATCGACTTCCTCGACGATAAATGCTGAGTTGTAAAGCAATAGTTTGTCAGCCTGTCTGTTACGTGTAAATAAAGCAAGCGAATCGGAGGTGAGCTGGCTTTCCTGGGACCATATGACGGGTTCGTGATAGAATCGTATAACGGAATCGCGGAACGAATAGGAGAGGGAATCACATTTTGCCTGCAGGTCTTCACTGAATATACGGCATCCCCTGTAAGCCCTCATCAGCCTGTACCAGGAGCCTGTGGTATCAGCCAGGCTGACCGAACTGATGGTATCGGCATGGAGGAACAGGGAATCTTCTCCTGAAACCTGGATGAACAGAGCTTTATCAGTCACCAGAAAACGTTCAGGTTCCTTGTAATACCAGGCGTACTCACCTTTTACCCGGACATTGTTAGTGGTATCGCTAATACTTATGTTCCCGAAAGCCTGGCCATAACCTCTGTCAGCGTCATAATAAAGTGAATCACCGCTGATTATCTGCTTCATGTTGTTGATCAGTGCATTTTTCCAGATCCTCGATATATCTTTCCTGGTATCATACCAACCTTTTTCACAGTACATGTAAACAGAGTCTCCCCTGAGTTCGGAAGGCCCGGTAAAAATGGATATTTCGGTTTCGGTATTGAAGTCCATTGTATCGGCGGTCATGATATAATCAGGATTCACGATCTTCACACTATCCTTGAAATGAAACAGGTCGTCGGCCACATAATACACCCCTGTTATGCTCGAGAGTGTATTTTCTTTGTTGATTATCCTGCCGCCGGTATTATATCGGGCCACTTCGCTTCTTACATCATAGTTAACAGTATCTGTAAAGAGATGGGTCTCCTTGTTTATTAGTTCCACGTTTCCCTTGAGGGATGCCTTTTCTGTACCACCGTCATAAAAGAGGTAATCACCATGGATGTTGAGGGTGTCACCCTGTTCAATATGAACCTTGCTGTAGGCTTCAATCTGGTTTAGTGAAGGGTAGAAGTGGGCGCTGTCGCAAAACATTGTTATCTCCTTATGTATGAACTCAACATTTCCAAGCAGGCGCGATACCCTTTGTCCACTTGCCCTGTCGGTCTGATCAATTATCTCATCGGCATGTCTTAGTTCAACCATTGTACGCTCCTGCTGCTGAGGAGTTTTTATGGCCGAGGCAGAAAGAAACAGTACGACCAGTATTAGACCAGGCAGAAAAAACGGTCGGAAAAGTAGATCTGCAGCCTTCTTCATCTTTATTATTTCAACCATCCTTCTTTAAGAAAGGGGCATGACCGGAATTCGTCGCTGATCTTTATATATGTGGTTTCGATTTTCTTGTCTATCCATTTCTGATAGGTCTCATTTCTCTTATCCATCAGGGCAAAGTTGTACAGGCTCTGATAATCATCTTGCAGGTTGGCTCTGTGAGCCGCAAGTTCATTATCGAGCCTTACTATTCTGAAGACCGTATTCCCGTTTGCATCAGTTGCCCTGAATGGTTCAGATATCTCGCCGATTTTCAGGTCTCTCACCCTTACATACATCTCACGGTCGAGTTCCTCAAGGGTGAACCAGTCGGATCGTGAATTGGGATCTGCACTTACGTACTTGCCTCCGTTGATCCGGCTGTCCTTATGTGTTGAGAATCTCTTTGCTGCTTCTTCAAAAGTTATTGAATCGCGGCGGATGAGGTTAGTAATACTGTCGAGCTTTGAAATTGCCCGGGCTGCTTCTTCGGGCTTAACCTTAGGCATAATAAGTATGTGACGTGTATTTACAAGATCCCCTTTCCGGTCGATAAGTTGTATTATATGAAATCCGTAACGTGTTTCCACCAACCTTGATACATTGTTTTTTGTAAGGCTGAAAGCCATGTCGGCATACTCTTTCTCGAGTTCTTCTCTTGTTTTGTAGCCTACCTCCCCGCCGTTGACGGCTGTTCCCCTGTCTTCCGAATTAATCACGGCAAGCACGCTGAAGCTTTTTCCGGCAAGTATCTCGCTTCGTATATCAAGCAGCTTCTGCCTGGCTTCAGCTTTGTTTTCCTCACTGGCCGGGGGATCGAGCTGGATAAGACTCAGTTGTACTTTTGCCGGAACCACTGGGAGACTATCCTTTGGGATGGAGGAAAAGAACCTTTTCAGATCAGATGGCGTGATGGTGATCTTTTCGGCAATTTTTGACTGCACCTCGTTCACTATCTGCTGATCCTTCATAGCATTCCTGACATCCTGCCTGATCTCGATCATACTCTTATTGAAGTATTTTTCAAGCAGTTCCTCACTCCCGGCCTGCCTGATCACGTCATTGATTCTCATATTAACTTCTCCTTCAACAACGTCGTCAGTGACGGTAATGCTGTCGATCCTTGCCTGATCGAGGAAGAGCTTTGAGATCAGTGCATCGTTGAGCACCGAACATCTGAGTTCGGCAACCGGCATCTTGTTCCCGTTTCTTCTTAAGTCGCTTACTGCATTTTCAATGTCGGAGAGATATACGACTTCATTACCTGCAAGGGCCGCAACAGATTCAACCAGGACCTGTGCAAAGGTCGTACTGCTGCCGGCAGCAAGAATTAATACCACAAAAAGAATTTGTCTGAGCCCTTTTTTCATCATTTGAATATCTTAAAACTGTTATCTTTTAAAGCTTCGTTATAAATCCCGTTTTCAAGTGAGCGCAGGAATTCCATTCTCCTGTTATTCCAAATGGTCCGTTTGATATCAGACTTCACATACTCATAAGGAGCTACAGAAGAACGCAAACGGTAATCCCTTATTGTGAGCAGGTATATTGAGGTCTGATCTGAAGTCTCATAGAAGGAGTATTTTCTAAGAAAATCTTCCTGCCTGCCGATATCCTGAGGTATTTCCAGCATAAGTCTGCTCATCGGAATCCATTCTTCCCCGAAGTCATCATACTTTTCGGCATACTGGTAACATATCTTTTCAAGTTCCTGATTTTCTGCCTGCCCGTCAACTCTTGCGAGGGTTCTGATCCTGTCAGGATCCGGAACCGAAGCCGGGAGTTTTATAATTCTGGCTTTGACAATATTTGAGGTAAGTATGAAACTTGATTCGTTAGTAGCATAGTAGTTTCTGATCTCATTTTCAGTTATCAGGGTATCCATCTTTTCAAGTATCATCTTCTGCTGGTATTCGTAGATGAAAAGATTGGTCCTTGAATCTGCAAGCTGCGAGTCAATTTCATTTTTGACCTCAGTGGTAAGGTTGGCATCGGCTTTTCTCCTTAGCAGTTCCCTTCGGGCCCATCTGTTAATATAGTTCTGCACTGCCGCAATGCTGTCTGACTTTTCCATTCCTTCCTGGACAAAAGGAGGTATCTGATCATAATACAGGATAACATCTCCCGCCTTTGCCACAGGAATTCTTGCCGGTTTCCTTTCTTCTCCCAGGCATCCCGAAAGCATGGTAACAATCATTGCTGCTAAAATAATTCTCTTCATAAACCTGCCTTTGCCGATTAGTCTCAACAGACTACAGAATTTGTTATTCAAATGATTTTCTGCTGTAATTTGGCGATTCTCTGGTTATTGATACATCATGCGGATGGCTTTCAACAATTCCCGAGTTGGTTATTCTGACAAACCTGCTCTCTTTTTTTAGAACTGAAATGTCCTTTGCACCCAGGTATCCCATGCCCGATCTCAGTCCTCCATTCATCTGGTAAATCACTTCAGAGAGGTTACCCTTGAACGGAACCCTGGCGGTGATACCTTCAGGAACAAGTTTTTTGATATCATCTTCCACGTCCTGGAAATACCTGTCCTTTGAACCGTGCTGCATGGCCTCCACCGAACCCATTCCTCTGTACGTCTTGAATTTACGGCCGTTATAGATGATGGTCTCGCCCGGCGATTCCTCAACACCAGCAAAGAGAGAGCCAGCCATAACTGAATCTGCTCCGGCAGCAAGGGCCTTGATTATATCTCCCGAATATCTTATTCCTCCGTCGGCAATAACAGGTATCCCAGTGCCCTCGACTGCCTTTGCCACATTGTATATGGCTGAAAGCTGAGGTATTCCGACTCCCGCGATTACCCTGGTTGTACAGATCGAACCCGGACCAATACCGACCTTAAGTGCATCGGCACCTTCATCGGTCAGCCGCCTGGCTGCTTCAGCAGTGGCAATGTTGCCGGCAATGACATCGGTCGAAGGAAAATTCCTTTTTATGTCCCTGAGAATTCTGATAACAGCACTGGTATGACCGTGAGCGGTATCCACCGCAATGGCGTCAACGTTTGCAGCTATCAAGGCTTCAACCCTTTGCATGGTGTCTGATGAAATCCCCACTGCTGCAGCAACCCTGAGGCGCCCCTTCTCATCCTTGCACGAGTTTGGCCTGTCCTTGGTTTTCGTAATATCCTTGTATGTGATAAGACCTGTAAGTTTACCTGTTTCATCAACCATGGGGAGCTTTTCGATCTTATGCTTCTGAAGTATCCTGGAGGCAGCTTCAAGGTTAGTCTGGTGATCGGTGGTGATGAGTTTGGTCGTCATGACTTCCGTTATCTTCCTTGACCTGCTGGTTTCAAACCTCAGATCCCTTGTTGTAACGATGCCTTTCAGAATGCCTTTATCATCTATTACGGGAATCCCACCAATCCTGTATTCGCTCATAAGATTCAAAGCTTCTCCAACGGTTGCTTTGAGATTGATGGTAATGGGATCATCGATCATGACATTCTCAGCCCTTTTTACCTTCTTTACCTGGGAGGCCTGTTTTTCAACAGACATGTTCTTATGAATCACTCCTATGCCTCCTTCCCTTGCAATGGCAATGGCAAGCTCCTCCTCGGTAACGGTGTCCATGGCAGCTGATACTACCGGCGTTCTGAGCCTTATGTTACGCGTGAACATTGAACTTATGTCGACATCACGTGGCATGACTTCAGAGTAGGCAGGTACAAGAAGGACATCATCAAATGTCAGTCCTTCATAGATTATTTTATCTTTTATGAATGACATCACCGTACTCTTTTGGTTTTGCAGGCGAAAATACGAAAATTTAAGGAGTATCAAAAGAGCACTCCGATGATAAACCTCTTAAAAAATTGAATAACAGTTACTATTTTTGTATATAGGCCCTAAGGCAGCGAAAATGGAAAAATACAGACAGATACTTATAAAATACTGGGGGTTTACATCTTTCAGACCTCTTCAGGAAGAGATCATAAGGTCTGTTGAGCAGGGCAAGGATACTCTTGGACTTATGCCGACCGGCGGTGGTAAGTCCATGACTTTTCAGGTACCTGCAATGGCAAAGGAAGGTACCTGTCTAGTCATCACTCCCCTGATTGCATTGATGAAAGAGCAGGTCGACCGTCTTAACAGGATGGAGATAAAAGCAATGGCGATCCATTCAGGTATGTCGAAGGAGGAGATAGACATTGCTCTCGATAATGTTATATACGGAGATTACAAGTTTCTTTATGTCTCACCTGAAAGGCTTTCAACAAGGTTGTTTCAGACCCGTGTCGCAAGGATGAACCTTTCACTTGTAGCTGTTGACGAGGCTCATTGTATTTCACAATGGGGTTATGACTTCAGACCCTCGTACCTTAATATTGCTGGTCTGCGGCAGTTCATCCCCGAAACCGTTCCCTTTCTTGCCCTTACAGCAACCGCAACACCACGGGTTGCTGAAGATATAATGGAGAAGCTCGGTTTTCGTGAGAAAAACATTCACAGGATGAGCTTTGCCAGGAAAAACATCTCATACCTTGTCAGAACGGCCGATGACAAGAACGCTTATCTTGTCAGTACACTTAACAAATTCAGGGGAAGTGGAATTGTATATGTAAGAAGCAGAAAACGCACAAAAGAGGTGGCTGCCATGCTTCTGGAAAACGGCATCAGCGCCGACTATTATCATGCCGGCCTCAGTGATGAACTGAGAGAAAAGAAGCAGTTTTCGTGGTCGTCGGGTGAGGTGCGCGTCATCGTTGCCACAAATGCATTCGGGATGGGTATTGATAAGCCCGATGTGCGCTTCGTGATACACTGGGATATTCCCGACTCAATAGAAGCCTATTACCAGGAGAGCGGAAGGGCAGGAAGAGATGATAAACCCGCTTATGCTGTACTGCTGTGTTCCGACGCCGACCGCAGCCGGCTTGCTGATTCCGTCAGGCACAAGTTCCCTCCGGTAGAGAAGATAAAGGATGTTTATGAGGCTCTGTGCAATTTTCTCGAGATACCTCTTGGCTCAGGGAAAAATAATGTTTACGACTTTGATATAGGAGATTTTGTTACACGCTACAGGTTTCCTGTAATTGAGGCATTCAACAGCATGTCTTTTCTTCAAAGGGAGGGATATCTTGAATTCACCGAAGAGATCAACAATCCTTCAAGAGTACATTTTATTACAGGAAGGGATGACCTTTACAAATTCCAGGTGGCCAACGAATCTTTCGACGGATTTATTAAACTGCTGCTGCGTTCATATACCGGGATGTTCTCCGATTACGTGGCTGTGAACGAGGACCAGCTTGCCCGGAAGGCCGGGATAACAAGGGATGCCGTATACCATTTCCTTGTAAAACTCTCCTCGATGAACATAGTAAACTATATTCCCGGAAAGAAGACAGCCCTTGTCATTTTAACCGAGGAGCGCCTTGACAGGAAATCATTGTACATCTCACCCGAAAACTATCTCCATGTAAAGGAAAAGTATATCAGCCGTCTTGAAAAGATGATTGAATATACTGAAACGAAAACCAGGTGCAGGGCTGTCACTTTGCTTGACTACTTCGGAGAGACATCAGACCGTTGCGGCAAGTGCGATGTATGTCGCGAACGCAACGAGCTTGAACTTTCAAAGTACGAGTTTGACCTTATCCTGGCTGAAATCAAGTCAGTACTTGCCACTCAGAATCCTGATGCTGAACAGCTTACCAGTATGATCGGATTCCCGGCAGAGAATGTCATCAGGGTCATCAGATGGCTTCTTGACCACAATAAGATAATCAGCGGAGATGATATGAAGCTCTCGTGGAACAGCTGAACACCTATTTCCAGCTCTCCCCTGTCTCCAGGTCGTCCATATTGTATTTCACAGAGGTCGCCTTTACCGATTCCTTAAACTGGCTTGCGAAATCGGGAAAACCCAACTTGCTTCCTTTCCTGAGAAAGACAGGAATACTGTAAACCGGGGTCTCTATCTCAATGTACCGGCCTCCCTTATATTCCTCACCGGTCCAGAGATCTGTCCAGGTCTCACCCTTCGGCAGATAGAGACTGCGGCTTGTTTTGCCCTTTTCCCATACCGGAGAAACGAGGAGGTCATCACCAAGCTTATATGTTGTCCAGTCATTCCAGCTTTCAGGCTGCTCAGGATATTCAAGGAAAAGCGGTCTGGCTACCGGAATCCCTGTAGCGGCTGCATTCTTTGAAAGCTCATGGATGTAGTTCATCAGGTTCATTCTCAGGTTTGTATAGAAATGCCACACTGCAAGCAGTTCGTGATCCCATGAAGGATCGCCGTTGAGTCCCCAGAAACCGCAGTTATTTGTTGGTCCAACCTCCATAATGGGAGAGAAGCATGCGAAAGCCAGCCAGCGCATGGTT
Source organism: uncultured Rikenellaceae bacterium (assembly GCA_964494045.1). Lineage (GTDB taxonomy): Bacteria > Bacteroidota > Bacteroidia > Bacteroidales > VadinHA17 > LD21. Next base: position 30,092 of record CAZBQM010000014.1, on the reverse strand, counting down.
ACTTCGCGGTCGAGCCGCTGAGGATAACCTCCGGCATCTGAGCCCCAGTTGGGATAACCCATCACGGCGCATCTCTGCATCGCTATCAACGCTGAACGAAGGCCTTCGGCCGAATTGTCAGTATCACCGGCCCACATGGCCCCATACCTGGAACTTCCTGTATACTGAGCCCTGGGAAAGAGGATGAAATCGTCGCCCAGAACAGGTTCCACGGCTTCATAGGTGGCTTTTACAAACTGATGGCAGTAGTCGTTGTAGTTTTCCCTGTATGAGATACCCGAGAAAGTCTTAAGCTCAAGAGAGTCTATTATTCTTTCTCCGTCACCACGATCGAGTTTGAAACCTTTAACACCGAGTCTGGCCAGCCTGGCAGGACCGTTTTCGCTCCACCATTTTACCGCCTCGGGATTTGTATAGTCCATGATGGCCATTCTTTCCGGAGCCGTCTGAACCGTTTGAACAGCCTGTGGCTGACTGTTCCTGACATCGGCCACGGCGCTGTTGCCTGTCGCCTGGGAGGGAGCAGGAGGAAGCGGCGGAACCAACAGGGGATTAAGTATCCTTCCCTGGAGATTGAAGCCCCTGCTGTTAGCCGTGTCAGCCATGTCGCCGTAAACCCAGGGACATATCCATAACATAAGCTCCATGTTTTTACCGTTAAGCCAGGTGACCATTTTCTCGAATTCAGGAAACCTTTCATAATCAATCAGATAATCGTCAAATCCAAAAGGTCCGCGCCCCCATGGACGGTCGATCCAGTAAGCCGTGCATGGGATGCCATAAGCCTGCATCATAAGGACATCCTCTACAACGTCCGAATTATACGGGGCATCGACCGAGGAACCATCAAAGTAAGTATCGTTGTTGTTATGATCGTCGCGCCATCTCCAGGGACCAAAGGCCCAGCGGGGAGGTACGTAGGGAGGTCCGGCAACAAGAGTATGCTTCTGAACGATCTCCATAGGAGTTCCTGAATACAGGCTGAGACCAAGTTCAGGACCCTCAAAGAATATCTGGACCGCCGTGGAATCGGATTTGCAGAAATCAAACTGCCCGGGCCAGGTCCCCCTGACAAAAAGACCATATCCCGATGATGAAAGATAGAAAGGTGAATACGCCGAAACAGTCGGTTTTACTTTCATCGCAACAACTTCATTACGAAGGTTCATGGCAGTCTCAATACCTTTTTGCCATGAATTAGACTGTACACCGTCAACCACTCTTTCAAATGCCCCGGTAAAGTATTCCCCGGCGGTGGCATTAATGTTAATGAACCACTTCCCGGCAGTCTTTCCATTCTTTGAGTGGTATATCATTTTGAGGTCGATAGTACCGGAATCTCCGGAAACCGTCAGCTCTGCATTTTCATCATCCTGAAGAGCCCAGTTGAATGTTGATGAACCTTCTCCGTTTATTGTCTCCGACGGTTTCCCTCTGAGCCAGGTGATCTGTCCGTTAGTTTCGAAACCGATACTTCCGGTGTTTTCTGTCAAAGGTCTTATTACTATATCATTTCCTTCGGGATTGCTGAGTGCTATAACAGGGTAACTGTCTGGACTTTCTGCCTCAATACTGACTATGGCTTTTTTTGAACACGAAACAGAAAATATCAGAATCAGAAATGCAAAGGAACAAAAGCGAATAACGGCAGGTTTTTTCATGATGCTTAAGGATATCAGTAAATTTTGATTCAGGATTACCGGAATTGAATACTTATCTGCAAATATAAAGTTTTCCTCCAGAAGACTTTTGATTAAAAAGGGTTGTTAAATCATACCGGTCATATCTGTTCTTCGCCATTCCTGTGTAAAAGTCAGGCCTCCGAAGAAAAAAAAGAGGCTGTCTCAAAAGGTGAGAACAGCCTCTTTTTTGTTGATATTATTCGTACCCCACTACGAGGGTACTTTTAAATATTCAATGCTCCGGAAGATAAATCGACTTTTGATACATCCTCTTCAGAGACTTACCATGGTTTCGGGAACCAATGGTTATTTCTATCAGAGTTTTTCTCCGTATGACCATCCCTTACGAACCGGCTCCTTGATAAAGACGTCAAATTCAGGATGGTTAGTGACTTTCATGTTGTCGGCATCATATTCAATCCGTGTATTGAATCTTTGTGCCATTACACCAAGGGCCGCCATTTCAGTAAGGCGGGCTGAATATTCAAACTCTGATCCGGGCATCGGACCTTCGCCCTTGATAGCCCTTATCCATTCTTTCCTGGGGCCTCCCTCAACACGTGGTATGGTCTCTGCTGGCATGTTCTGCGTGAATGCCTTCCATTGTTCCTCAGGGACAAGGAGTTTAGGATCGTTGGGCCTGCCACCTGTCATAAGTGATATTTTATCACCAACCATTATCATCCCCTGAGAGGGAAGTTCAGGCAAACCCCATTCCGGACGGTTCTCAGGTTTCATACCTCCTTCATACCAGTTTAATGTTACAGGAGGTTTGTTTCCCCTGGCCTTGAATTCAAACCTCAGGTGTGACTGGTCGCAGACATAGCCTTCGGGTGTGCCCGGAGTCTTGAAGACGGAATCTACCGAAACCGGCATTCCAAGGTCAAGGGCCCAGAAGGGAGCGTCGAGTGTATGACATGCCCAGTCGCCAAGTTCTCCGTTGCCCAGCTCATACCATCCACGCCAGAAACGTGGAATGTAAAACGGGCTGTAAGGTCTTTCAGCTACAGGACCCAGCCACAGATCCCAGTCAAGTCCTTCAGGAACAGGTTCCCCTTTTGGGGGATACACTTCCGGTTTAAGGAAATATCCTTTGGGATCGAATGAGGGACCATCAAACCAGGCAAATACCTCTTTGACGTTTCCAAGAATCCCGGCTTCATACCATTCCTTTACGTAGCGTATGCCGACAGTGGCATGACCCTGGTTTGCCATCTGCGAGATTACCTTGTAGTGTTTTGCTGCCTTGCGTAGTGTCCTTAACTGCCATATGTTATGGGCAAGAGGCTTTTCGACACAAATTTGTTTCCCCAGTTCCATTGCTGCCATAGCGGCAGCAAAGTGCGTATGATCGGGAGTGGCTACTATAACGGCATCAATTTCGTTGGCCATCTTATCGAACATTACACGAAAATCCTTGAATACCTTTGCATTTGGGAAATCCTTGATGCTTTGTGCCGCAGCAGTATCGCTTACATCACAAAGAGCAACCACATTTTCGTCGGTGCAATCTCTTAAGTTGCCTCTGCCCTGACCTCCGACCCCGATGACTGCTATATTAAGCTTTCCGGTAATTCTTGTCTGGGCTGAATTGTTTCCTTTTGCATTTGTACAGCCGTTTATCCCTGGCAACAGTATTGCTCCGGCAGCAAGGGATGTCGTGCCATAAATGAATTTTCTGCGCGATATGGTTTTCATGATCTCGTTTATTAAATCTGTTTGATTATTAACTTGAATAATCTCTGAATTTTTTAATATCACCCCGGTTATAAAAGCCGGGGTGATACTTAAAAATAATTTCAATCAGGAAGTCAGACTGACAAATCCTGCAATGAAATGTCAGTTAACAATTATTTTTACAATCTGACTATAGTTATATCGATTTAAATAATTATTAGTCAGCACACCAACTCTGGCATAATAAGTACCTGGTGCCAAACCTGTGATCTGATCTTCAAATGTTTCAGCTTCAATTTCCTCCTTTGTCCATGTTGTCAGATCGTTTATTGCTGACTTTTTTAAACCAACAGTCGTTTGATGCACAATAACCGAATTATGAAGCATAAGGTAACACCTTGTTGGCACTTTATCACTTGTAGTATGTTCAATATTGTACGTAGCTTTAACAGTGTTGCCCGTAACTGTGATATTCACATTTTTTAACCGAACGTATGGTTCAACCCTGAACTCAAAAGTCTGATTACCTGAAGTTAAATTTACATCCACCTGTTCTACACTGGAATCTTCAAAAGGTCCTTCCAATACTAATGCTTTGTATTTAGAGGCAAAGACTTTCGTATTCCTGAATGTACCATCCGACATTGCCCAAAAATCAAAGGGTATCGGATTACTGAACCCTTCTTCCAACAGCCTTACTTTTATTCCATTTGGTTGTTGTGTATAAAGATTTTCTCCTGTAACCTGGTCCACAACTTTTCCTTCTATGGTCATGTCAGGTGCATCATAATTGTCTATTTCACAGGAGAATAGCAATAATATTTCTGCTATTAAGATAAATATCGTAGCTTTTTTCATAACTTTTTCCTTTTAACCGTTTAATTAATAACCCGGATTTTGTACAAGTTCCAAATTGGCTTCTATTATAGCAGTATTAATCTTGTAATAATACATATGCGGAAAATAGGTGCGCTGGAAAAAATCCTTAGCCAGGTTAAATTCCTTGAATACATATTTATCATTGGTCTGGTCCCATATTGGCCAGAGTCCACGAGTATCTCTTGAAAACATTTTAGTATGAAATATTCTCCAACGTTTCCAGTCCCAGTAGCAATTATCTTCAAATGCAAGCTCAACATACCTCTCATGTCTGACGTCATCCAGGGTCACCGTACTAAGTTCCTGAATGCCTGCACGATTACGTATTTGGTTGATGTAGATCCTGGCCTCGGGCTCGTTTTCTAATTCCATTTGAGCCTCTGCATAATTCAGCACAACTTCCCCATATCTGATAATCGATTTATCGACTTCACTTGAATTTCCTGCAATTGGTCTTGGAGGATTAGGATCTGACCATTTAGCCATCAGGAATCCTGTTGATGTCGCTTCTGGTTGGCCGATACCGTCCGGGCCTTGTCCCGGTACTTCTACTCCGTTTACGATCTTATTGCCATAACAATACAGGATTGTACCCTTCCAGGGTGATCCCGGCATAAGACAACATCCGAACATTCTTGGGTCTTTACCCTCGAAAATATCGATTGCCTTGTCGTAAACAATCCGGTTGCCTCCATCATTAATTTTTAATTTTCCATCCCTGTCATCAATATATTCATACTCTTCAATCATATCAAGAGTAACACAGACATAAGATCCGTAGCCCTGTGCGCTCCTGTGAGCGTATGGTGCTGTATTTCTGTCAACCGGGGATGTTTTTAATGGCCAATAGTAAGCAGTTACAAGTATACGTTCTTTATTGGATGCTGATTCATCGAAAGTCATTTGACGATAGTTAAGAGCTTTGTCCGGATTCAAATTATAGAGTTCATATGGACCATCATCTATAACCTCTTTAGCAGCATCTCTGGCAGCTTCAAAATAACCCTCAGCTTCAGAAGATGGAAGACCAAGTATTCCATCAAGCTGTACTTCACTATATCTGGCTACGGATGCAGCATATAACATAGCACGGCTTTGTAAAGCCAGAGCCGACCATTTATTGATTCGAAACACATTTCCTCCAGTGTTTTTCATTAGAGCTATTGCTGCGTCCATTTCATCTTTGATGAATTTCCATGTATCAGATTCTTTGGCTCTTGGCTGATGAAGCTCGGTAATATCGCCTGATGCCGGCAGTTCCATTGGTTCTGTTACAATAGGTACTCCTCCATATCCTCGACAAAGTTTAAAATAAGCATAAGCCCGTAAGAATCTCAACTCACCTTCTATATTATCTTTATCAGCACCCGAGTAAGCTGTTACATTCGGCCACATTTTAAGCAATACATTTATATCACGTATTACTGAATAGCAACGAGCCCAGATATCAAATTCTTCTGTGTTATTAGTAAAAGTCGATGCACCATCAAGATTCGGTGTCGACTGACCTGACACACAATTGACGAGCTGGGTTGTATTCATATCCAGATATACACTGAACCTTTCAAAATACATTTTATTATAAATGACAGCCATATGAGCCGTAAGAGCATTTTTATCTTTGGCAATCATTTCCTCTGTCAACATATTGACCGGTGTTGTATCAAGATTGAATACATCTTCTTTACAACCAGATGGTATTAATAATAAGCTTATTAGTAATACCATAAGGTATCTATAATTTCTTTCTTTCATAGTTGAAAAATTAAATATTCATTAAAAAGTAACGTCAAGACCAATATTAAAATTCTTCATCATAGGATATCTATAACCCGATGATGCGTTTGCTCCATCCAGTCTTTGCTCAGGGTCATACCATGCATCCTTCGATTTCACAGTAAATATGTTAGTTCCATTAACAAACAGTCGAACGTTTTTCATATATACCTTATTGGTCCACCGTGTTGGTAGAGTATAAGATAGTTCCACGTTTTTTAGTCTGACATACCATATATCCTGAAGGACGAATGGTGAAACTAACTGATTTGGCGCATAGCCAAAATTAAGCCTGGTAATCGGAAACCTGCCTGGTACCCAGGGTGTGCTGAAATCAAGAGGGTCCTCATGATGCCAGCGATCATAGAATACGTCAATAGAGTTTCTGCCCCACATCAAAGGACCTCTCATTACGTCTTGGGGCAGAGTCGAATAATTGGCGGCACCCTGGAAAAACAATGATAATGCAAACCCTTTATATCTGCCGTTAAAGTTTAATCCATAAAATATTTCCTCATCATTATCACGCCCAACCGGGTGCATATCCATCTCACTTATCATACCATCTCCGTTCCAGTCTTCGTATCGAACATCCCCGGGAAATAAGGCAGAATGTCCATTGGCATTCTGTGCGGGAGCTGTAAGGATTTCTTCCTCATTTTGAAATTGCCCATAAAATCCGTAACCCCATCTCATGTTTTTCCATCTGCCTTCAGTGTCATTTCTCCATTTTGAATAAGAACTCCCGAAAGGCGCAAGTTCTGTGTATAACCACTTGGCTCTTGCATAAGTGAAATTGGCTACAATACTATAATCAAAATCTTTGTTAACCACTTTCTTATGTCCCAGTTGAATTTCAAAACCCAGACTCTTGTCGCTCTCCAGGTTTTCCTGGGGGAAAGTTGCTCCGAATTCTGATGGCAGTGATGATGCTCTTCTTGCAAGAAGTCCATCACGTTTTCTTTGGAACATGTCAAGGTTCATAAATAGCGCACTATTTAAAATATCTACATCAATCCCAAAATTTGTTGTTGTAGCAGTATACCAGGTGATATTCGGATTAGCCAGTCCTTTGGCTGTTGCCCCTGTGGTTATTGTATTTGCAGCGAACATATAAGAATTAGCAGATGCGGCTGGGTATACATATCCTGGCATATATTCAAAGCCTGAGGCGGCAGAATCATCTCCCATAACACCATGAGAAAATCTTAGTTTTAATTCGTTTATGAAAGATATTCTATCTTTAAAGAATGCTTCCTGACTTAGCCTCCAACCTAACGAGAATGCGGGGAAGAATCCCCAACGGCCTTCTTTTGGAAACAACGATGATCCATCATATCTGAAACTTACTTCAGCAAGATATCTTGTACTATACTCATAGTTTACCCTTCCAACAAGTCCAAGGTTAATACTGGGAACCAGGTCTGTTCCCGTAGCAACAGCATTTGCAGAAACCCCGGCATCAAGTTGGTCGAGGACATCTAATTCAAAATCCTTCTGTGCCCTAAAACCAGTTCCTGTTACTTTACGAAATTCACCTAAAAGCAAACCGCTTAAATTATGGTTGCTGCCAATTTTTGTTCTGTAATTAGCAGATAACTGCCCCAGTGTGCTATAACGTTGATTGGAATCATACTGTAGTCTTGATGGTTGATTTACCCCGGTAGGTTTATATGTTTCATTTACGTATTTCCACTCATTATAGTATTTTCTCATGTCCTTAATGGTATTTGCCCTTGAGTCATATGCAAATAATCCTTTTAGCTGCAAGCCTTTGACAAAGGGCAAATCATATGTAAGAGAAAAGGTTGTTTCATACCTGACATTCCTATTATCTGAATAGCCAACTAAGTCAGCATCTATTATGGCAAGAGGATTTCTGTCAGCCAAACCATCGTAGTAATAATCCGGATTATTGTTTGCATACAGAGGCGAGTAGGGTGGCTCCATGTAGTTCTGCCTAAAGACCACTCCACTAGCACCGTTAGGCTGCCATCTTTTATCAGAAAGCCCTGAAAATATGAAGTTAGCCATCAGACCCTTGTATAATTCCGCTGAAAGATTTGCACCAAAATTATAACGATTGTAACCAGAAGTATTTGTAGAGCTCAATTGTTCCCACATATCTTCCTCGTTATAAGTAGAAGCTGAGAAACGATATTTGATCTTATCGGTTCCTCCATCTATAGAAATGGAATTTCTTTTCTGCGGGGCGCTATCTCTGAATACCAGATCCCAATAATCAATACTTGGGTAATTAGGATCTTCCCCTGTATATTTTTCATAATCCGGGTATGGCATCGGAGTACCGGCAACCAGAGCGGATTCATTTAACAACTCCAGATTTTTTACTGAATTTGCAAGTGATTGAGGATGATCAGCAAAAATTGAAGTTCCATACGTCGAATTAAAATCAATATTAATTTTCCCTACTGACCCTTGTTTGGTTGTAATCAACATCACTCCATTTGCAGCCTTTACTCCATAAACTGCGGCAGAAGCATCCTTCAGAATTGAAACACTGGCTATTGTATTTGGATCCAACCTTTGAAAATCGTCACGTGGTACTCCATCAATAACAACCAACATAGCTCCCCATCCTCTGATGTCTGAATTGCTATCATATCTCCCCGGTTCTCCACCGTACTGACTTACTTGAAGCCCTGGCATTTTTCCTGCTAAAGACGAACTTAAATCGGATACAGTATAAGAAGCTAACTCTTCTTCTTGCACAGAACTTATTGCACCCGTCTGATTAACTTTTTTAACCGTTCCATATCCAATTACGACTACTTCGCTTAATACTTCAAGATCAGATTCCAGAGCCACATTAATTGAATTTCGCCCGTTTAATTCTATTTCCTGATTCACATAACCAATAAAGGAAAATGTCAACACTGAATTTGCAGATGGAGCTGTTATTGAGAAATTTCCATTAGGATCCGAAATTGCTCCTATGGAGGTCCCCTTCACAATTATGTTTACTCCAGGCATCGCTAGTCCAGTCTGATGATCGGTGATCTTTCCGGTTACCATCAGCTGCTGAACATTATTGACTGCTTTGTCTTCGTCAGTTTTGTAATCAGGGGCAAGAATTATTTTCTTGTCAATAACAGTATACATGACGTCTGTCCCTGCAAAAAGATTTTCAAGTACGACATCAATTGACTGATTATCAGTTGTGATGTCGATCTTCTGATCAGTATTCAGAAGACTCTCATTATAAAGGAAGGTAAAATCGCTTTCCTCCTCGATCTTGTCAAATACCTTTTCAATTTCAGTTCCGTTGAAATTCAAGGTGAACCTTGGATTCTGCGACCATGCATCAAGGGCTTGCGCTTGCAGAATTCCAGCAATAAATAGGATTATGGCAATACGCATGATTTTTAGTAATTTTTTCAGAGAACATGTAAAAAATTCCCTGAATGGTTTAGTTTTTTTCATAGATTTGAAAAGTTTTAAGTTTAAAAATATCAGTACGATGTTTTTAAGGAAATCGCTCCAACGATTTCCTTTTTTTCACGTTAAGGACTCTCGCATCTCTTCATTTCACTTTGTTTAGGTTTAGGTCATTTGTTTTTTGTAATTATTACCTGGGTTTTATTTGTTACACTTTCACGGTTAAATTCCTTATGGTTGATCCTGTAACTTATGGGAGATGTAAGACAGAGAAACCTTAGAACCTCCTCGAGGGAATCATCCTTAAATGTTCCACGGAATGAATATTTATTGATTTCATCATCTTCGACTATTATTTCGACATTGTACCATCTCTCTATCCGCCTGGCTACTTCAGGCATGAGGTCTCCCCTGAAAACCAGCTTTCCTTCGGTCCAGGCATTGTACTTTTCAGGATCGACAAAGGATATTGAGGATTTCCCATCCGAAAGAACAAGCCGTTCAGCCGGAGACATTATTATTTTTTCCTTCTGACCTGAATTTGTAACCTCAACCCTGCCTTCATCAAGCACTACTTCCATGTAGTTGTCACCGGGATAGGAGCTGACGTTGAATCTGGTTCCAAGGACCCTGATGGTTGAGATTCCGGTAGAGATCTCAAAGGGGCTTTTCTCCATCGGAGCAACCTCAAACCAGGCTTCTCCCTCAAGTTCCACGTGACGGCTTTTTTCAAACGGAATGCTGTAGCTAAGGAAAGATCCACTGTTAAGCATCCCCATGCTGCTGTCGGGAAGAGTAAAGGCCACTCTCGCGCCAGTCGGGGCACTGATCATAATCTGTGTAACTTCCTTCCTTCTTTCCTCCCTTCTTTCCTTCCTTTCTTTTTCGGCGCCGGATGAAAAATATAAACCGGTCAACAACAAAGGAATGAATGCAATAGCTGCAATCTTCTGATAAACTGATATTGCCTTCCTGACTTTAAGTTCGCTTCTTTTCTTCTCCTCCGATTCAATAATTACGTGGATCCTCCTGAGAACATTATCTATGTCATATTCGGGATTTGATCCTTCCGCCAGGACCCTTGACCAGTCATTTTGTATATAGTCAATAAGAGATTGATTTGACCCTCCGTCAGCAAACAGCGATCGCACGAAATCCGCTTCACTATTGTCGGCTTCACCCCTTAAGTAGCGCTCGATAGTTTCAATTTCTTTTCGGCCTAACATAATCCTGACCCGGTATCAATTGATTTCCCTTTTAGCTACAAAATAAATAACAGATAATAAGCTTAATAGCAAACCATCCAGAGGTGGGAAGTAAGTTACTGATTGAAATTGTCAATCTTAAAAAAATGGCAGGCAGAGCAGATCATTCCCTCTGTTTTATTTTCTGGTACCTGCCACCGTCTGATTAACTTGACTTACCTACCAACCCTAACCTAAAACTAACATATTGATAATCAACTCTACTCTCAGTTACTGATGATTTTGGCCATCAAATCAGGCCCGATCAGGCAATCATCACTGGTAATACCCCTGGAAAGTCGAAATCTCATGAAAAAAATGAAGGAAGTTTAAAAATTAAAGCAAATTATATTTTGCTTTATGTTCTTATGGAGATAAGATGCTAAATATTAAGAATATAGTTGACTTTTAATTTTTTTCCGGATGATGTATACTGCTTCAGAAAAGTAATTATCGACCGTGCCCGGAGAAAGATGCATCTCAGATCCGATTTCCTTTGATGACTTTCCCTCATCCCTTCTTTTAAGAAGTATTGTCCTGTGCTTTTCGGGTAAATTGTTGATTATTTGTTCAACTTTATTAAGCAACAGCTGATTATTGATGTCTTCCTCAATTTCAAATGAAAGATCGGGATTATCCCTTATAAACTGTTTCAGGTACAATATTTTGTGATGTTGTTTTCTGAAAACTTTGCACATTTCGTTATAAGCTATCGTGAAAAGGTACGACCTGAATGACAGCTCCTTTTTAAGCCTTTTCCGGGTCACCCAGAGCTTTACAAACAGAGATTGAACTATCTCTTCAGCGTCGTTTTTTGATTTTATGTATTTAAGACAAAACGAATATATCCGTGATGAATACTTCGCATAAATATTGTCGAAAGCTTTTACATCCCCGTTTCGCAGTCGCTCTACCAGTCCGATATCTTCCCATTGATCTCCCGGCATTTCTGGTTATTTTGCTGTCTTTAAATATATGTAATATTTATTTCAGAAAACAGAACAGATGTCTTTTTAAAACCAACCAGTGCAAAAAAATACCTAATTTTGCAGCAAATTGAAATAGATGGAGAATAACCAGGATCCGCTTTATTCAAGAAACGTTGTTGAGTTTGTTGCTGCTTCAAATGAATTCTGCAAGTATGCCGAACATGCGAATGAAATAAAGGGAGAGGAGATGCTCAGGATAATGCAGCGTCTTCTGCCTTTTCTCTATCTTAAAGCCTCGTTGCTGCCTGCCCTTGAGTCGGTCTTTGAAGAAGGAAACGAGAAATTTGTTAATGAATCAGACTGGTTCAGGATTCATGATGCATTCAGGGAGAAGCTTGGCACCGCTGACGAATTTCCCGAAGTCTTTGATGAAAAAATCAACGATACCGATGGCCATGTGATATCAAGCCTCTCTGAAAACTTTGCTGATATTTACCAGGATCTCAAGGACTTTCTCATGCTTTACCAGACCGGCACTCCCGAAGTCATGAATGACGCCCTGTGGGAATGCAAAATGAACTTTGAGAACTTCTGGGGACAGAGGCTTGTCAATTCACTCAGGGCAATACATAAATTTATCTGTTCAGGCGAAGAAATAGCCATGAAGGATTTTGACGAAAAGAATAATGAAAATGCTGACAGATCAGACTGGTTCATCTCCAGAAGACAAAAAGAATTCAGGGACGGTTCAGGAAGTTAAATACCTTGAAAACATTTCCGGTGATGAACTGGGGAATTATGATTTATCCTGGTTTAAGGGAGAGATTGTTGTTATCGACAATATAAAAGCTTTCAGGGAGAATTTCCCACGACTTCTGGATTCGAGAATCCTCGGATTCGATACCGAAACCAGGCCTTCATTCAGAAAAGGAAAAAAGAACAAGGTATCACTTATTCAGCTTGCGAACGAAAACCTTGCATGTCTTTTCAGGATTAACAGGATAGGGCTTCCGGAAGAACTTACTGATCTCCTTGCCGATCCTGATGTTCTGAAGACAGGCGTGGCTATCCATGACGACCTGAAATCACTTAAAAACATCCGCAGGTTTACACCTTCGGGCTTTCTCGACCTGCAGGGCTATGTCAGGGATTTCGGAATCCAGAGCGCCGGCCTGAAGAAACTCTCGGCTATTGTTCTCGGATTCCGGATATCAAAGCAGCAGCAGGTCACCGACTGGGAAGCAGAAACCCTGACAGAGGCTCAGGCTGTTTACGCCGCGACCGATGCCTGGGTTTGTCACCAGATTTATGTCAAACTGAATAACGGGCGGGAAATTAATAACCTCGGCTGTGAGAAAAACTTGTGATGTGGAAAGAATAAAGATAGTACTTAAGTCAGGTAAGGAACAGTCGCTGATGAGATGCCACCCGTGGGTCTTTTCAGGTGCAATAAAAAAGATATTCGGAAATCCTGCCGAGGGTGATGTGGTTGATGTTTACGACAACAATGATTCTTTCCTGGGATCGGGTCATTATCAGCCTGGTTCAATTGCTGTCAGGATACTAACTTTCAGGAATGAGAATATTGACAGTGACTTTTTTCTGTCAGCCTTGGAAAGGGCCGTTTCGTTTCGGAGCTACATCGGTTTCTTCAGCAACCCCGAACTTAATGTTTTCAGGCTGGTCAATGCCGAAGGCGATAACCTGCCTGGTCTGATAATCGACTGGTACAACGGCGTTGCCGTTATGCAGATGCATTCGGTCGGTATGTTCAGGATCAGAAAGATGATAGCCGATATCCTTATAAAGATACTGGGCAATGAGCTGAAAGCAGTATATGACAAGAGTGAAAACACAATACCGTATATGTCGGGAGTAAAACCCGTAAATGAATATCTTTATGGCAGTGACCCCGGGATACTCACTGTGTCTGAATATGGCCACAAATTCAGGATAGACCTTGTTTCTGGTCAGAAGACAGGTTTTTTTATCGATCAGAGGGAGAACAGAAGACTACTCGGGAGTTACACTGCCGGAAGAAGGGTACTGAATATGTTCGGGTATACAGGCGGATTCTCGGTGTATGCAATGGAGAATGCCTCCCTGGTCCATACAGTCGACAGTTCAGCATCAGCAACAGCTCTTGCCGATGAGAACGTGATGATCAACTTCGGAAACGATGCACGGCATAGCTCCTTTACCACCGATGCTTTCGGATACCTTGAGGGTATAAAGGACAAATATGATCTGATTATTCTTGATCCTCCGGCCTTTGCCAAACATAATAATGTTCTGACAAATGCTCTTAAGGGATACAAGCGACTGAATATGAAAGCTATAGAAAATATTGCACCCGGGGGTGTTATTTTTACCTTTTCATGTTCTCAGGTGGTGTCACGCGAAAACTTCAGAAAATCAGTTTTTGTTGCCGCCGCCAACACCGGGAGGAAGGTAAGGATACTTCACCAGATGAGCCAGCCTCCCGATCATCCTGTGAGTATTTATCATCCTGAAGGAGAGTATCTGAAAGGTTTAGTGCTTTACGTTGAATAGGACGGTATGAGCGCAGACAAAAATATAGGACTTGTTGCCCGCAAGCTGGGCCTTCATGAGTGGCAGGTTGAAAATACGGTCCGGCTGCTTGGCAATGGCGCAACCATTCCCTTTATCAGCAGATACAGGAAAGAGATGACCGGCAGTCTTGATGAGGTTCAGCTTCAGCATATCAAGGACGAATATGAGCGCCTGAAAGAGCTGGATGCAAGGCGCGACAGTATCATCAAATCGGTTGAGGAACAGGAGAAGATGACTCCTGAACTGCTTGCCAGGCTGGGTGAAGCCCTGACCATGGCAGAACTGGAGGATCTTTATCTCCCGTTCAGACCAAGGAGGCGTACAAGGGCAACCATTGCAAGGGAGAGAGGTCTCGAACCTCTTGCTTCACTGATTCTGCAACAGGGGAACGACGATCCTTTGAGAAAAGCTGCCGGTTTTCTGAACGATGAAGTGAAGACCGTAGAGGAAGCCCTTAGGGGTGCCGGGGATATAATAGCTGAATGGATCAGTGAGGATGAGAAAGCAAGAAAACGACTGAGAAGTCTTTTTGGAAGGGAAGCCGTGATATCATCAAAAGTGATTAAAGGGAAGGAACAGGAAGGAATAAAGTTCAGTGACTATTTTGACTGGTCCGAAGCCCTCAGAAAATGCCCGTCGCACCGTCTTCTTGCAATGAGAAGAGGCGAGGAGGAAGGCTTTCTGAGACTATCTGTAAAGGTTGATGACGAAAAGGCTCTTGAACAACTATTCCCGTTGTATGTAAAGGGACGTGGTAAGTGCTCATCAATTGTCGAAGAATCAGTAAGGGACAGCTGGAAAAGACTGCTTGCATCATCCATGGAGACTGAATTCAGGAACATCTCAAAGGAAAGGGCTGATGTAGAAGCAATAAACGTCTTTGTGGATAATCTCAGACAGCTCCTGCTGGCTCCTCCCCTGGGTGAGAAGAGTGTGCTGGCTTTAGACCCGGGATTCAGGACAGGCTGCAAGCTGGTATGCCTCGACAGGCAGGGAACCCTGCTTCACAACGAAACCATTTATCCTCACCCTCCACAAAACCAGACAGCGTTGTCAGTAAAGAAGATTCTTTCTCTTGTTAACGCATACAGGATTGAAGCCATAGCCATCGGCAACGGAACGGCAAGCCGTGAGACAGAGGATTTCCTGAAATGGGTGAAGTTTGAAAAAGATATCCAGGTGTTTGTTGTCAGCGAAGCCGGAGCTTCAGTTTATTCGGCTTCAAAGACGGCCCGCGACGAGTTTCCCGATTATGATGTCACGGTCAGGGGTGCGGTTTCAATAGGCCGTCGCCTTATGGATCCTCTTGCCGAACTTGTCAAGATTGATCCGAAATCAATAGGAGTGGGTCAGTATCAGCACGATGTTGACCAGCAGAAACTTCAGAAAAGCCTCGATGACGTGGTCGTAAGCTGTGTGAATGCAGTAGGTGTCGAAGTCAACACGGCCAGCCGTCATCTTCTTACATATGTATCGGGTCTTGGACCCCAGCTGGCTCAGAACATCATCGACTACCGGACGGAAAACGGCCCCTTCGGATCGAGAAAAGACTTCCTAAAGGTTAAAAGGATGGGGCCGGCCGCTTTTGAACAGTCGGCAGGCTTCCTGAGGATAAGGAACGCCGAGAATCCTCTCGACTCAAGCGCCGTTCACCCCGAAAGCTATCATGTGGTTGAGAAAATGGCAGCCGACACCGGTTGCACCATTACAGAACTGATCAGTGACTCTGAAAGACAAAAGCAGATAAGGCTTGCGGATTATGTCACCGATAAGACCGGTCTTCCCACACTTAATGATATCATGCAGGAACTGGCAAAACCGGGACGCGATCCCAGGTCGAAGATCAAAGAGTTCAGGTTTGCTGATATACATACAATGGAGGACCTGGTACCGGGTATGATTGTCCCGGGTATAGTGACCAATATAACCAAATTCGGAGCCTTTGTCGACATCGGTATCAAACAGGACGGACTTGTACATGTCTCAAATATGGCTGAACGCTATGTACAGGACCCTTCAACAGTGGTAAAACTTCACCAGCACGTTATGGTAAAGATTCTGTCAGTCGAAATTGAAAGAAAAAGGATACAGCTTTCAATGAAGGATGTGAAAAAGACAGAGGGATGATATTGAAGAATCAGCGTTTTTATTGTTGATAACAGGCTTACAATCAAAGATATAAATATAGTATTACAAATGGTATATCCTGAGAACTTCGAGAGTAAGATAGGCTTTGACAGGATAAGATCACTGCTGACCGAACGTTGCATCAGTCCTATGGGGGCCGAAAAGGTAGAAGAGATGTCCTTTTCGGATAATGCCGAAATTATTTCCGGAAGGATCGAGTCGACCTATGAGTTCCAGCAGATACTTATGTATGAGGAGAATTTCCCTTCAGAGCATTATTACAGGTTCTCCGATTCACTGAACAAGATAAGGACCGAAGGAACCTTCCCCGAGGTTCAGGAGGTTTTTGACCTGAAGCGTTCACTTGAAACACTGAAGGGTATTCTTGGCTTTTTCCGTACAAGGGCTGAGACAAAATACCCGGTACTGCGTTCACTCTGCAGTTCCGTGAAGACCTATCCCTATGTCCTTGATGCCATCGACAGGATTATCGACAAACATGGCACAGTAAAGGACAATGCCTCTCCCGAACTCAAAAAGATCAGGGATGATCTGGCCTCCAAAGCCATACTGGCTTCAAAAAGACTGAATGCCATTCTCAGGCAGGCACAGGCCGACGGTATTGTCGAGGCAGATACCTCTGCATCGGTAAGGAACGGCAGGGGGGTAATCCCGGTAAGTATCTATGATAAAAGGAAGATTCACGGCCTTGTTCACGATCAGTCAGCATCAGGGAAAACAGTATTCATCGAACCCGAGGAGATCGTTGAGATAAACAATGATATAATAGACCTTGGCTATGAGGAGAAAAGGGAGATAGTCAGGATACTGACCACCTTTGCCAATAATATAAGGCCCTATATAGACGATCTTCTCGAGTCAAACTATTTCCTCGGAGAGATTGATTTCATACGGGCAAAAGCCCTTCTGGGGAATTATCTGAACTCTGTAAGGCCTGAGATGACAGACAGACCTTATATCAGCTGGAAGAATGCGGTTCATCCCCTGCTTTTTCTGAATTTCAAGAAATCACACGACAGAAAGATCGTGCCTCTCGATATAGTTCTTGATGAGGAGAACAGGATACTTCTTATCTCCGGACCAAATGCAGGAGGAAAATCAGTATGCCTGAAAACAGTCGGACTTTTGCAGTATATGGTGCAGTGTGGTATGACAATACCCGTTGGGGAAGGAACTGTTACCGGATTGTTCAGGAATATTCTTATTGATATAGGCGATGAACAGAGCATTGAAAATGATTTGAGCACCTATAGCTCCCATCTTCTTAATATGAAGTACTTCCTGAGAAACGGTAATGAGAAAACCCTGGTTCTGATAGATGAATTCGGAACAGGTACTGAACCGATGCTGGGAGGTGCCATCGCTGAAGTGATGCTGGGCGAACTGAACCTCAGGAAGGTATTTGGGGTAATTACCACCCATTATACCAATCTGAAGCATTTTGCCTCTGTTACGCCAGGGATAATGAATGGCGCCATGGCTTTTGACAACCACCTCATGCAGCCTCTTTTTCAGCTTAGTATGGGGAAGCCTGGAAGTTCGTTTGCCTTTGAGATTGCAAGGAAAATCGGACTGCCTGAGAACATCCTTCAGGCGGCATCAGAGAAGGCGGGAGCAGACAATATAAACTACGACAGGCATCTTAAGGATATTGCCAGGGATAAAAGATACTGGGAAAACAAGAGGCAGAACATAAGACAGCATGAAAAGAAACTTGAAGACCTGATTGAGGATTATGAAAAAGAACTGTCAGGTATCAGGAACCTCAGGAAGGATGTCATTTCAAAAGCCAGGGAAGAAGCCGAAAAGATGCTTAGTGATTCGAACCGCCTTATCGAGAATACAATAAGACAGATAAGGGAGGCCCAGGCCGCGAAGGAAAAGACAAGGGAGGCAAGACAGGAACTTGAGAAGCTCAGAAGTGATATCCGTGATCTTGATCCTGAACAGTATGCTGAGATTAAGGAAACAACGGCTCTTGAGGAGAAGACAAAGAAGCTGAGGAAGAAACCGCTGAAAAAAGAAGCCGAACCAGATGATTCCTCTTTACCCCTTAAGAAAGGTGATGCTGTAAGGATGACCGATACCATGGCAGTGGGTGAGATTGTGGGGATAAAAGATGAGATGGCAAGCGTGGAAGCCGGGAGCCTTTTGTTCAGGGTCCCTGTCGCAAAACTGGAAAGGATAAGCAGGTCGGAACTTAAGAAGAGTATGAGGGGAACGTCCTCATACAGGCCTCCTGACCCTGCCGTGGCCGAGAGGAAGCTGCGGTTCAGACCCGAAATTGACCTGAGGGGAGTGAGGGGAGAGGATGCCCTGAAAAGCGTCAGGGATCTCATCGATGATGCCCTCATGCTTCAGCACCGGAACCTGAGGATACTTCATGGTAAAGGTAACGGCATCCTAAGGCAGCTTATCAGGGAATATCTTTCAGGCGTCGATGTTGTAAGGTCGTTCAGGGACGAACATGTAGAATCAGGAGGTTCGGGTATTACGGTCGTTGAACTTGACTTCTGATAAAACGCGATCAGGTCTCCATGCTGTAGTAAAGAAGACGCATGAAGACCTGATCCGTGAGTAAACCTGAAATTCTATCCTTGTTTCAATCGAGTCTTACAGTTCCGTATGATGATTCTATTCTAACCTTCGCAGCCGGAGATTCTTCTTCACCCATAGTACCTGAGTATTCCTTTGAAGTGTTTTCAATGATCTGCCTTTTGTGCCTGAATCTATCGCTGTCGAAGCGCAGATCACCGTATGATAACCTGGCATCAAGCTCATAGTTTGCATTGCTGGCGATACCGAGATTCACTCCTGTATATTTTGATCTGACCTCAATATCTTCAAATTTGTCAGGTATCTCTTCGGCAGTAAATGATCCGTATGACCCTTCGAATACCAGTTTCTTTTTAAGAGTGGTGATGACGATGTCGGCATATCCGCAGTCGATTACAAGATTGTTTATGGTACCGATACGGTAATTATCATATTTCGAATCGACCACTGCGGAGCTTGTCTCTTCGAGGTTAAGCTTTGAGTATCTCGAATCAAGAAGCAGGGCCTGGCTTTTTCCTATCCTCAGGCTGCCTGAATAGCGGGCAGTGACATCAAGCCATCCTGTCCTGTCAATATCGGCTTTGCCGTAGGCAATATTAAGGTAGCTGAGCGGGCTTACATTTCCCCTGGTCAGATCAATGGCTTTCAGGTTGCCGTATTTGATATCGAGGCTGACCTTTCCACTGTGTACACCGAGCTCCGTGTCACCGTACTTGTTGGCAACGGCAAGGTCGTTACCTTCAGGCATGCTTATTGTGTAGTCGATACTGAACCTTCGTGAGCTGTTGCCCCAGCCTGTAAAGTTGAACTTTTCATCGATAAAGGTCCTCGCAGAGATATTATCTCCCTCTTCAGCGAATTCCACATCAATATAGCTCATAAGTTTCTCGGCTCTTTCCCTGTCGGGAAGCAGGATGGTTACCCTGACATCAATCACTATTGAGTTTTTGTCCCAGGTATGGATGGTCACATCACCATATTTGTTACTGATGCTGAGTGAGGTATTTTCGTTTGTAGTGTACTCCTTATGATAATCCTTTGTGACTTCCTGGGCTGTGAGGGAAAGACCCGTAAAAGTCAGTGCCAGGAGAAGGAGGAAGCTTGATTTAAAGACTAGTGTTTTCATTTTTCTGAGTATTTTTGTTATCATCCCTGATTCCTTTTAATTGATTGACTATAAATCCCATGACTTCAATCTTGGTCTGGTAGTGTTCGATCATGGCGTTTATTATACGTTCATCATTCGGATTAGCTTTAAGATCTTTTTGAAGTGCAACATAGACAGAGTCCATACTCTTAAGTTCATTAAGAAGCATCTCTTTCTGTTCAGCATTGTCACTTATCTTCATTTCAGTAAGTTCACTTTCCATCAGGCTTACCTGGTGTATGTAATAGTTTTCAACCTCACGGTACTGGGGCGAGACCTCGCTAAGGCTCATCCTTTTGCTTTCGGGTCTGATGAAATGATCCCAGGTCCATAGTGAAGAAAGTGTGACAAGAAGGGTGACTACTGCTGCCTTCAGGAGGTAGGGAACGATGCTTCTCTTAACAACAACGGTTCCGAACCTGGCTTCGAGTTTCCTGTTGAACCTGTCGAAGTGCCCGGCAGGGGGATCAGCGTCGAAAAAGTCCCTGTTATTTCTGATTATGTCTTCTATGTTTTTCATCTGTAAGCAGTTTTTATATAATGGTCTGATGGAACCTATATGCCCCGATGTTGTTTGCATACGTGTTTTTTGAGGGTTTCATCGTCTTGCATTTTCATCTATCTTAAGCTCAGCAATTAATTTCTGTTTCGCCCTTGAGAGCTGAGAGCGTGAGGTACTGCTGCTGATTCCCAGTATCTCACTTATCTCGTCATGATCATATCCTTCGAGCAGGTAGAGTGAGAGGATGATCCTGTAACCGTCGGGTAGTCTTTCGATAGTGTCTTTTATCTCTTCCACCCTTACATCCATCTCTTCCTTCCCTGAGATATCATCTTCGCTGTTATCTCTTATTTCGATATGATCTTCAATATCTTCAAAGACCGCTTTCTTTTTACTCAGTGCATCGAGTGACCGGTTTATAACTATCTTTTTGAGCCAGGCACCGAAACTGACTGTACCGGAATAGGTTTCAATCTTTTCAAAGGCCGACAGGAAAGATTCCTGCATTATGTCCTCCGCTTCCATCGTATCGCCTACAATTCTCAGACTCGTATTGTACATTGCCTTGTAGTACAATTTATAGATCTGGAACTGTGCCTTCTGATCTCCGGCTTTGCAACCGTCAAGGAGATCCTGGTGAAGATTCCTGAATGCCGCTTCTACGTTAGCCATCTTTTCATAAAGACTTGTTTCTATCTGTAATGCTGCACCCACGTTCTAATGTTTTTCATACAAAAGACGTGGTAGTTTTTACTGTGCTGCATTCAATTTAAGAATTTTTTGAAATCTGCAGGAAAAAGCAGTAGAATAATTCCCTGTACGACTTCTCCGCTTTCGTAATCGAGTTCGGATCCGAACATACTGTGTGGTATGGAATAAACAAGTAACAGAACCAGGGCTGCAAGTGCAGTATAACCGGGTCTTGCCTTCTTTCTGTTCATGATCCATGCAAGGATCCAGAAGACTAAGGCGATAAGGGTCTTATTGTCTGTCAGGTCCCAGCCAAACGGGACCCCCGTCCAGAATTCCCCGAAGGCATACTTCTGCACTAACGGACCGAATATCATTCCGCCGACAGCCAGAAGGATAAGTGTGTACAGAGTGTATTTTCTGAAATCAGGATGCTTTACTATACTCAGAAGTCCTGCCATTGTCGAGAACAGCATGGCAATAAACATGATTATGATATGAGGAGTCAGTACCCAACCGGGCACAGCACCCTTGTATCTTATTACAACAGGTGAATCATTGAAAAAAGTCCGGGTACCTTCTGTGCTTCTAAGTTCGATATAATATTCAAGTTTACCGGCCGGGGGCTGCTGTGGAATATCCGCATAAAGCCCTTTCTCTTCGGTGATCCCGAATACCTTGTTCATGACCTGCGAGTTGATGGGATATGATCTGAATTCAAATTCAGCCCGTTCGAAATCGTCATTGGTTCCGAAACGCCGGTAAAAGGCAGTGGCATGTATTGAAGTATCCTTCACGGCAAGCCTGATCTCAGATCTCTCGTTGAGGGCAAGGCTCCGAACCAGCTTAAGGTTGCAGAGAGAATCATTCAGGATAACATCGAAGCGCCTGGGATTGGTTGGCCCCGTTCTTCTCTGGTAAACAGCGGCTCCCAGAGTGATGATTACTGCCAGAACCCATAGCAGGAATTTTTTCATATCAGAAGTGTTTCAGGTTAAATGTCAGGTATTTATAGCTGAATAAGCAGTACTTCTTTCTTGTTGTTTCTAAGGACTTCCACACTTATTATTTCACCATGCTTCACCTGATTCATCCTGAACATGTAGTCCTCTATATTATTAACTGTCTTCCCGTTTATTGATGTTATTATATCCCCTTTTTTCATGCCTCCCAGGGCAGCAGGTTTGCCGGGTGAGACAAAGTCGGCACGGAGTCCGTTCTTAACATTCCCGGCAAAGTCGGGCATAATACCAAGGGTCACTCCCCCTCGTCGCATCGACACGCTGGTTCCGGTTTTCGGGCCGGCTTCAGTGAACCTGAGTTTTCCTGGCATGTTGGCAAGGCTGGAGCTTATCCTGTAGATATGTTCTGAAATGGAAACCAAGCCATCGTAGTTTATCTTGTCCCATGTGTCATAGGGAGTATGGTAATCGAGGTGAGCTCCCGTTGAATAGAAAAGGACGGGGATGTCCTTGCCATAAAACGAAGAATGATCTGAAGGTCCGTAACCCTCATTCATCATTGTTATCTTTACCTTGTTTGTGTCGCTGGCTGCGAGCACACTGTCTCTCAGTCCTTCAGCAGTGCCCACACCACCTATCTGCAGTGAGTTGTCATCCCTGAGCCTTCCGACCATATCGAGGTTGATCATTGCGTTCACCTTCGACAGACTGACAAGAGGATTTTCGGTGAAGTGTTTCGAACCCAGGAGTCCTTTTTCTTCACCGCTGAAGGCGATGAAGATGACAGATCTCTTATGGCTCCCTTTTGTTGCGGCCATCTTCTCGGCGAGTTCAATCATAAGGCTTATCCCGGAAGCGTTATCATCAGCCCCGTGATGGATACCCACTGTGTCAATGGCCCTGCTTGATGATCCGCTTCCTCCCATCCCCAGGTGGTCAAAGTGGCCTCCGATAATCAGGTACTCGTTCCTTAGCAGTTCATCTTCTCCGGGAAGCAGCATCACCACATTCCTGGTGAGCGATCTGTCGGCTACGAGTTCCGAACCGGCCGAAATAACCTTCCGTGTAACGAAACCCGCTGGTTTTCTTGTCTCATTGAGAGTCTTTTCGAGGGAGGCTATGGTTTTGCCTGAACCTTCAAGAAGCCTATCGGCCAGTTCCCTCTTTAACCTCAGGACAGGTATTCCTGCCGGAAAACCCTCAGATGAGTAGGATGGAAAATTCTCAGCCTCATCATAAGCTGTTCCTGAAACCATGAGTACTCCGGCTGCTCCAAGATCCCTGGCAACCATCACCTTGTCCCTGTCGTCGCTGAATGAGGCAAATTCACTCATGGGTTCATCAGGCTCCGGATTGCCGCGGAGTATCATAACCCATCTGCCCTTTACTTCAAGATCCTTATAATCGTCCCATCCGGGTGAGTCACCTCCTGTCCTGAAACCGTAACCTGCGAATACCACTTCAGCCTTTGCACTGCTGTTCTCAGAGAACTCCTCAGGCATGAAGTCCTTGCCGCTTATGTAGGAGACACCATTATGCTCCAGGAAAGATCCCTGTCCGGGTATCAGCCGGTTGGTGACTTTAAAATACTGGAACCCGTTGCCGGATAAAGGCTGAAGTCCGCTTCGCAGGAACTCATTTCTTATATATTTGGCTGACAGGCTGTCACCAGTACTGCCAGCCATCCTGCCTCCTGCTGAATCGGACGACAGCACGATGACATGGTCACGGAGTTCACTTTTGGTTATCTCAGGATCATCGTCGAAGCTGCACGACAGTAGCAGCAATAACGCTCCTGTAATAAATGGCAGGATCCTGAAAAACATTATTGGGACTTTCCGTTTATCCATACTAATTCTATGACAGGATTTCCCTGTCAGAAATAAAGCTTTATCCGATAACAAATTCTCAGGCGAATAGTTTAAAGGCTTCCTTTATGAGCGATATTGCCTCCCTGATCTGTGGTTCAGTAATGACAAGGGGAGGAGCAAACCTTATTATATGTTCATGGGTAGGTTTGGCAATAAGACCCTTGTCCTTCATGGCAAGACAGACATCCCAGGCCGTTTTCCCGTTTTTGGGTTTGATAACCACGGCATTGAGAAGGCCTTTTCCCCTGACAATATCTATCATATCTGATTTGATATTCTTCACTTCAGTCCTGAAGATCTTACCCATGTATTCGGCATTATCAGCAAGTTTCTCATCCCTGATAACACTGAGTGCGGCAATAGCCACCTTGGCTGCCAGCGGGTTTCCTCCAAAGGTGGATCCGTGTTCACCGGGCAGGATGGTAAGCATTATCTCATCATCAGCAAGTACGGCAGAAATAGGCATGATACCTCCTGAAAGGGCTTTCCCCAGAATAAGGATATCCGGTCGCACACCTTCATGGTCGCAGGCCAGCAGTTTCCCTGTACGTGCAATACCTGTCTGAACTTCGTCGGCTATGAAAAGAACATTTTTAGACTTGCAAAGGTCATATGCTTTTTTCAGGTATCCTTCATCGGGGACAAAGACACCGGCTTCTCCCTGGATGGGTTCAACAAGGAATCCGGCTACATTGGGATCGCCAAGAGCTTTCTCAAGGGCTTTCAGGTCGTTGTAGGGAATGATCTCGAATCCTGGTGTGAAAGGTCCGTAATGCTGAGTTGCATCGGGATCGGTCGACATGGAGATGATAGTAATGGTACGGCCATGGAAGTTACCGGCACATGCAATAATCTTTGCCTGGTTTTCCTTTATTCCTTTTTTCTTGTAGGCCCATTTACGGCATAGCTTGAGAGCTGTCTC
Organism: uncultured Rikenellaceae bacterium; assembly: GCA_964494045.1. Taxonomy (GTDB): domain Bacteria; phylum Bacteroidota; class Bacteroidia; order Bacteroidales; family VadinHA17; genus LD21. Next base: position 5,134 of record CAZBQM010000014.1, on the reverse strand, counting down.
ATCAGCTTCGGCACCCGAGTTCATGGGAAGAACCTTGTCATAACCAAAAAATTTGGTCACAAATTCTTCATATTCCCCAAGAGCAGAATTATAAAATGCTCTTGATGTGAGTGTCAGCCTTGTTGCCTGGTCAATAAGGGCTTTTACAATTCTGGGGTGGCAATGTCCCTGGTTTACAGCAGAGTATGCCGAAAGGAAATCAAAATACCTCTTCCCCTCAACATCCCATACAAACGGACCTTCACCTCTTTCAAGAACGACAGGAAGCGGATGGTAGTTATGTGCACCAAACGTGTCTTCCCGATTAATATAATCCTGTGTATTCATGTTGTTGATAATTAAGTTGTTGTAAATACTATGTATAGATCACAAGTTTAATAAAGCTTTTTATCATTTCAAAATATCTCTTCAGCAGCATTTTCAGGGCTCCCTTGCATCACTGAGGTCGGGCCTCAGCATCGTGGTTCTTTCGAGTGACTGCTCATGCCTCCATTTTTCGATTTCTCCGGCGTTTCCCGAAAGAAGGATGTCAGGAACTTGCCACCCGTTGAATTCAGCAGGTCTGGTATATACGGGAGGTGCAAGAAGTCCGTCCTGGAATGAATCCGAGAGGGCCGACTGTTCATCCGACAGTGCACCAGGCAGGAGCCTGACCACAGCATCGGTGATGATGGCAGCAGGCAGCTCGCCTCCTGAAAGAACATAATCGCCTACCGAGATCTCCATAGTTACCAGATGGTCCCTGATACGCTGATCAATACCCTTGTAATGTCCTGCAAGGATAATAAGGTTTTGTTTGAGCGACAGCATATTGGCCATCTTCTGCGAAAACCTTTTCCCGTCGGGTGAGGTATAGATTATCTCGTCATAGTCTCTTTCGCTCCTGAGCTTTTCAATGGCCCTGGAAACCGGTTCTATCATAAGCACCATCCCTGCTCCTCCGCCAAAGGCATAGTCGTCGACACTCCTGTAACGGTCTTTGGCATAATCGTGTAGGTTGATAACGTTGATATCAACAAGTCCCTTATCCCTTGCCCTTTTTACTATGGAGTGGTCAAGAGGACTCTGAAGGAGATCCGGAACGGCAGTGATTATATCTATTCTCATCATCTTCATGTGCTCCAAAATTAAGCAAAATTTCTCTTTCCCGCTCTCTGCCGCCATATCTGTCTTTAATGTCAGGGCAAGGTTATTCCGGCATGAGACTACTGCCAGCGAGAATTGTTTCGTTTATTTGTTTTTCTGATAAATAGATTATCTTAGTTAAATGAAATGCAGACCTGGTTGTGGTGCCTGTTGCGTGGCACTTTCAATATCTTCCTTTATCCCCGGTATGCCCGGAGGCAAACCTGCGGGCATCAGATGTATTCATCTTGATGATGACCTCAGATGCAGACTGTTCCATGATCCTTCGAGGCCGGAGGTATGCAACCTTTTCAAACCCGAACCCGAGTTCTGCGGAAGCAACCGGAGTGAAGCCTTAAAGATACTGGCCGGTCTATCTGACATACCTGAGGAAGAAATTGAGATATAAGACCGGGTCAGTCACCTGAGTGCTTTTTTCAGCGAAAGAATCTGTCTCTTCAGTGGTACATGTCACGATGAAATGAAGGCTTTTACTTCATATTTAACTTCTTGTTAAGAAAATTAATTGTTTCTTATGATCTGAAAAAGGTTAAAAAGAATAATTTCGCAGAAACTGAAAAAAATGAAGATTGCACTGGTAGGCTATGGAAGGATGGGTCACGAGATAGAAAGTGTGGCTCTATCGAGAGGACATTCCATCGTACTTATTGTTGATATAGATAATTCATCTGATCTTAATGCGGATAACCTGGCAAAGGCAGATGTTGTAATCGAGTTCTCGCAACCTGATGTGGCATATGATAATGTTATCACATGTCTGAAGGCCGGAACCCCGGTTGTATCAGGAACGACGGGATGGATTGCCAGGCTGGATGAGGCCAGGGCAGTCTGCCTGCGTAAAGGTACCTCTTTCATCCATTCAACAAATTTCAGCATTGGAGTTAACATCCTTTTCAGACTCAACAGTGAACTGGCAAGGCTGATGGCCGGCCTTAAGGAATACAGGGTCAGCATAGAGGAGATACATCACACTAAAAAACTCGACGCACCAAGCGGAACGGCAATCACCCTGGCTTCAGGCGTTGCCGCAAGTAATCCTTCGTATGAGGGCTGGACTTCAGATCCTCAGCCGGGGACAAAAGCAGTTCCCATAACGTCGGTTCGTGAAGGAGACGTGCCTGGTACACATACCATTGTCTGGGATTCGGATATCGATTCGATCAGCCTGAAGCACGAGGCAAGGAACCGGAAAGGACTTGCCCTTGGAGCCGTTGTTGCCGCCGAGTTTATATACAACAGGAAAGGCGTATTTACGATGAGTGATGTTCTTGGTTTCTGATAACAGAATGTTCCTGGTTTCTGATAATAATATGTACTTTTAGTTTTCTGAAAAAAATAAATTTATGAGGAAATTATTGACAGTCAAAAATATCAGGTTTGCCATTGTGGCTGTCCTGTACACTCTCGTTGTTGTCTGGATCGGTAATTACTGGTTACTTGCAGGTCTTGTCATTATATATGATATTTATATTTCTGAGAAGGTAAACTGGACCTTCTGGAAAAGGCGCGACGGGAACAACAGTGCTCTGGTCGAATGGCTCGATGCGCTTATCTTCGCTGTGATAGCCGTAACCCTCATAAATATTTTTCTTTTCCAGAACTACAGGATCCCAACGGGATCGATGGAGAAGTCTTTGCTTATTGGAGATCATCTGTTTGTAAGCAAGATAGCTTACGGTCCCAGGATGCCTAATACCCCGGTTGCATTTCCTTTCACCCAGCATACCATGCCCATTTCAAAGGGCAAATCGTGGTCTGAGATAATAACATGGCCCTATAAGCGCCTTAGTGGTTTTGGAAAGGTCAGGAACAATGATGCTATTGTTTTCAACTTCCCGGCAGGAGATACGGTTGCCGTCGAGGACCAGGTCACAAGTTACTACGAGATAGTCAGGAGAACGGCCAGGGATCTCGAGTACCGTGATTCTTTCAGCGGGAGGACTCCGGCTTCCTATAAAAATTATGAGGCTCAGGCCCGCAAGGAAGTCAAAGATCGCTACACTGTAATATACAGGCCGGTCGACAGGAGAGACAACTATGTAAAGAGATGTATAGGTATACCGGGAGACACGGTGCTGATCAAAGCAGGTTCCGTCTATGTGAACGGGAAGCTGGTTCCGGAGAACAACACCCAGCAAACCACTTATGTTGTCGGAACCAATGGGTCGTCGATAAACCCGAAGGCATTTGAAAGACTTGGTATTTCAAGATCCGACCAGTCAATGTTATCCGGTTCGGCATATCTTCTTCCTCTGACAAGGGAAAACTCGGAAGCCATTGCCCGGTTTGCAAATGTCACCGAAGTATCCCCGATGTATGCCAGACAGGGTGAGTACGCTCCCCATATCTTCCCGTATAAATCGTCGCTTAAATGGAACGAGGATAACTTCGGTCCCCTGTGGATTCCGCGGAAAGGGACTGTTGTAAGTATCGACACCTCCAATATCTGCCTTTATGAAAGGATAATTGATGTTTACGAGGAGAATGATCTGAAAACCGAAGGAGCCACCATTTATATCAACGGTCAGCCTGCCAACAGTTATACCTTTAAAATGGACTATTACTGGATGATGGGCGACAACCGCCATAACTCGGCCGATTCGAGATACTGGGGTTTTGTTCCGGAAGACCATATTGTAGGAAAACCAAAGTTCATCTGGCTGTCGATCGACAAAGAGGTAAAAGGCCTGAAGAAGGTCAGGTTTGACCGTCTGTTTATGAAGATCCGTTAATTACTTCTGTATAAAAATTAAAGAAGGGAAGGCCTGAAAGCTTTCCCTTTTTTATATAGAAAAAAACCGTCGCGCGGAACATACCGGCGACGGTTTTTCTTTTTGTTATGGCTTATTATTTAACTTTCTCAACGATTGCTTTAAAAGCTTCGGGATGATTCATCGCGAGGTCGGCAAGGGTTTTCCTGTTAAGGGATATCCCTTTTTTCTCAATCTTACCGATAAACTCTGAATAACTCATGTCATATTGACGAACACCGGCATTGATCCTCTGGATCCAGAGTGACCTGAATGCTCCTTTTTTCTTCTTTCTGTCACGGTATGCATAAGCCAGTCCCTTATCGAGGGTGTTTTTTGCAACGGTGATCACATTTTTTCTTGAAAGGAAGTTTCCTTTTGTCTGCTTAAGAACCTTTTTTCTTCTGGCCCTTGAAGCTACTGAATTTACTGATCTTGGCATTGTTTGTTCTTTTTGGATGTCAGCGTTCCTTGCGGACTCTTATCTGCTCGACACCCGGTTAATACTTCTGATAATAATAGTACATCAACGTTTACTTGCTTGCAAGAAGAAGTTTGACGTTCTTCAGGTCTGTCTTGTCAACCAGGCCAGAGTACGACAGGTTTCTTTTTCTCTTGGTCGCCTTTTTGGTCAGGATGTGACTCTTGAATGCATGCTTACGTTTGATTTTTCCAGTTCCGGTCAGAGAGAATCTCTTCTTTGCTCCCGGATTCGTTTTCATCTTTGGCATTTTCCTTCGTAAAATATATGTTAAAAAAACTATTTCTTCTTTTTCGGAGAAAAGGATATGATCATTCTCTTTCCCTCAAGCCTTGGCAACTGTTCCACTTTTCCATATTCCTCGAGGTCGTTTGCAAAACGCAGCAGCAGAACTTCGCCCTGCTCCTTGAAGAGTATCGAACGGCCTTTAAAGAACACGTAAGCTCTGACTTTGGCTCCTTCATCAAGGAATCGTATTGCATGTCTGAGCTTGAAGGTATAGTCGTGATCATCAGTATTCGGACCAAATCTTATCTCTTTAACAACGATTTTGGTTGTTTTTGCCTTGATCTCTTTCTGCTTCTTCTTCTGTTGATAGAGAAACTTCTGATAGTCAACGATTCTGCAAACAGGAGGATCTGCATTCGGGGAAATTTCAACAAGATCGAGTTCCATTTTATCAGCCAGTCTGAGAGCATCCTGGATACTCATTACATCTGCTTCAATCTCTTCACCAACAACCCTGACCACTTTTGCA
>CAZBQM010000013.1:11737-45026 GCA_964494045.1 uncultured Rikenellaceae bacterium | reverse complement strand
CTTTCTATGACCAATCCCGAGGGTGAAAAGGAAGAACCGTGAACCGGACACTTGAAGACATTCATGGAAGGGTTGTATTCAAGGGTCCCTCCCTCATGTGAACATACTGCCTCTGCGGCAATGAAAACGTTACTTCCGGTATTTGCAATAACCTTACCCTGGATGATCATAAATCCTCCGGTTTCATTAAGCGGGGCATATGCGGGATCATCAAGATCAATGGTAAATGTTTCCGAGAGATCTTCAAGAAACAAAGGTTCTTTTTCAGAACAGGCAGTTATGACTTTCGGTATTACCACCAGTGAAGTGGTAGCGAGTATTACTTTTTTTATTATTTCTCTTCTTGTCATTTTCATTATTTCCAGCCTTGTCTTTTATTATTGCGGTGCAAATTAGTAAATTTTTCCGGGTTATTCCTCTTAAATAGCTGTCTACGCGATTGCATCATCTCAGATAACAAAAGGAATGAACATTTTTGAATTTTTCATATAAATCTCATATTCCTCACCAAACTTTCCAATCATCTCCTTTTCTTCAACTAGAGAAGTCAGGAACAGGGCAATGGCATTGACCATGCCGGTTATTATCTGGACAGTTCCGGGGTCCTTCAGCATAATGCCACTTCCCAGTAGAAGCAGTGAAAGGTAGAGAGGATGCCTTATATGCCTGTAGATTCCGGATACTACCAGTTGTGTCGTTTCTTCAAAATTCGTGCCAGGAAGGCCTTTTTTCTTCAGGGTAACAAAACCTGCAATGGCGGTCCAGACAGAACCCAGGAGAAGCAACCACGACAGGATCTGAAATGGAGATAAGGGATTTTCAAACCATAACTTAAGGTTCAGTGAAGTAAGTATGAAGATCGATTCAAAAGAGAAGAACCTTGGGATTCCGTGATACCGGTGTTGTCGTATGGAAACTAACCACGAAAAGACAAGGATGATTATGGTGCCGGTGATAAGTACGAGAGGATTCATCATACTATTTACTGGGACGTTTTTTCATTTATCTTTTTCAGGTATTCATAAACCCTTATCTGAGATCTTACCACTTCTTTCTTCCCCTGTTTTACGAATTTGTTCGAGAGGGAAGGATCGAGGATCCTTGCCTTGACGTTATCGCTCCACTGAATCTCAAAGATGGATTTTATCTCATTTTTTATGGTCTTGTCGAATATGGGACAGGTAACCTCGATCCTGTGCTCTATGTTTCTTGTCATCAGGTCGGCCGAGGAGATATAGCATTCGTCCTGCCCTCCGCTACAGAATATCATAAACCTTGAATGTTCGAGGAACCTGTCGACGATACCTATTCCTTTTATGTTTTCACTTATTCCCGACCCTCCCGGAACGATTGAAGACATGCCTCTTATAATGAGAAGTATTTTCACCCCGGCCCTGGATGCTTCATATAGTTGTTCGATTATTTCGTTATCTGTCAGGTTGTTGAGCTTGAGGTAGATATATGCTTTCTTGCCCTCCCTTGCGTTTTTTATTTCGTTGTCGATAAGCAGGGTCATCTTATTCCGCAATGCAAATGGAGAAAGGACAAGATGATAAAAATTATCCTTTCTGTAGTTGACCCTGAAGAAGTTAAAGGTTTTAAAAACTTCATTGGTGATCTTTTTGTTTGCAGTAAGCAGGAGATGATCAGTATATATCCTGGCGGTATCTTCGTTGAAGTTACCTGTCCCCACAGCTGCAAATCTCTGGGTAACATTGTTTTTTACCCTTGTGATCAGGCATAGCTTGGCGTGAACCTTAAGGCCGGGGACACCGTAGATAACCTTTACGCCTTCTTCCATAAGCTTATTCCCCCAGAGAATGTTAGCTTCTTCATCAAACCTTGCCTGGAGTTCCACCACTGTGGTGACATTTTTCCTGTTCCTGACGGCGTTAAGCAGAGCATTTATTACGCTTGAATTTCTGGCAAGCCGGTACAGGGTTATCTGTATGGAAGTCACATAAGGATCAAGTGAGGCTTCCCTTAAAAGGTCGATGAAATGATCAAAAGGATTATATGGAAAGTAAAGCATTATATCCTTCTTCTTTATTTCGGCAAGAATACTTTTCCCGTAGTGTATGTCGCGGTGTAAAACCGGGACAAGCGGTTCAAAATAGAATTTTTTCTTTCCAAGGTCGGGAAAACGGACGAAATCCTTGAAGTTATGATATCTGTTACCCGGGATGATAGCATCGTCCTTACCAAGATTCAGTTTTTTTGTAAGTATCTTTAGAAGGTCGGCTGGCATCTCCCTGTCGTAGATAAACCGCACCGGGTTTCCTTTTTTTCTGAGTTGGAGACTTCTGGAGAGTTTTTCGATATAGCTTTCCGAGATGTCATCGGCGATCTCAAGCTCGGCGTCCTTTGTAAGCTTTACCGTGTATGCCGAGATCTCGTCAAAATCAAGAATGGAGAAAATGTCATTAAGCCCGAACCTGATGATATCATCCAGAAAAATAATATACTTTTCATCGTTCCTGTCGGGCAGCAGGATGAATCGGGGAATAACTCCGGAAGGGACTTCCATGAGAGCAAATCTCTTCTTTCCGGTACTTTTGTTCAGCAACTGGATGGCGAAAAAGATGGCATCATCGGTGAGGTTTGGTAGTTCGGTGTCCTTTTCAAACATAAAGGGCATCAGCCTTGTCCTTACTTCCGAGGCGAAGAATGACCTTACAAATGCAGCCTGGTCCTCCGAGAGCTGTTTCTCATCAACAAAGTGGATTTTGTGTTTTGCCAGTTCACAGAGGAGCAGGGAATAGATCTTTTCAAATTTGTTGTTCTGTTCAAGGACAGTTTCATAGACTTTTTTAAGAGTGGAGCGGGGATTATATCCAAGGACTGATTTTGATTTCGATGCGAAAAGGGAAAGCCTCTTTAGGGTTGCCACCCTTACCCTGAAATACTCATCAAGATTGTTGGAGTAGATCCCAAGGAACCTGAATCGTTCAATGAGTGGAACATCCCTGTTGGCTGCTTCCTGGAGGACCCTTTCATTAAATGAAAGCCAGCTTATCTCTTTCGGAATATAGGATTTGCTCATTTGTCTCTTTCAGGTTTTAGAAAAAACTCAGTCTTCCCTTTCTGACGAATCGTATCCTTCCATGAATTAACGTTGAATTTCAGGGATACTATCCCGGTTTTTGGCAAAAAATCACAGCCCGATGACGAGAGCCTGTCGGGAATCTCTGTAAAGGAAGGGTTGTGACCGAAAAGAATAAGATTACTGTCAGAGTCATCAAGTTCCGATATCATGAAGGGGAAGGAGTTAAGTGAAATATTGAAATACAGCGAATCTTTCAGCTTTATATCATCGCTGTTCCATCCGTTTATCCTTGCGAATATTATTGCAGTCTCGAGGGCCCTGAATGCAGGACTGCTGAAAACATTACAGGGCTCTTTGAAATTTTCAAGCAGGAGGGTGGCCATCTGCCCTGAGATCTGTTTCCCTTTTATTGTAAGGGATCTTTCAAAGTCGGGCAGGAGAGGAGAAGGATCCTCAGCCCGGCCATGTCGGATAAAAATGATCCTTTTCATTATTTCAGGCTGGTAATATTGTTTTCAACATATATATCGCATCAGTCCCCGAATCGCGTCCCCATACTTTTTGCCTTGGTTACCAGGGGATGGTCGGGGTTGACAAGCTTCAGTTTGCCTGATACTTCCTCCAGCGGGACCGATACAATATCGTTGTTTCTGAGTGCAACCATCTTGCCGAAATCCTTCCTGGCAATCAGCTCGGCAGCAGCAGAGCCGTAACGCGTTGCCAGCACCCTGTCCATAGGTGAAGGAGTACCTCCTCTCTGGATATATCCCAAAACGGTTTCTCTTGTTTCCAGTCCGGTGAGTTCATTAATCCGCTGGCTTAAATACCTGGCGGGCGAAAGTCCCTTTTCCGGGGTCTTTATCCCTTCTGCAACAACAACAATCGTATAGGGTTTGTTCTCGCTTGAACGGTGCAGCAGATAATCGGCTATCTTTTCAGGATCATGTGGAATCTCGGGAATGAGGATAACGTCACCGCCTCCGGCTATTCCGGAATAAAGGGCGAGCCAGCCGGCGTTGTGTCCCATGAGCTCAATGATCATTATCCTTTTGTGTGAATTGGCCGTGGAGTGGAGCCTGTCGATTGCCTCGGTGGCTATGTTTACAGCCGAGTCAAATCCAAAGGTCAGATCTGTTCCCCATACATCGTTGTCAATGGTCTTTGGTATCCCTACCACATTGAGTCCTTCCCTGGCAAGAAGGTAGGCTGTCTTCAGGGTGCCGTTGCCACCTATACAGACAAGACAGTCAAGTCCCATCTGCTCGTAGTGCTCTTTTATAAGAACAGGCTTTTTTATTTCATTCTTACCTTTTCCACTGCTTTTAAATGGTTTCTCCCTGGAGGTGCCAAGTATGGTTCCGCCAAGGGTAAGAATTCCCGACAGGTCCTTTTCAGTCAGTTCCCTGTATTCCTTATTGATAAGTCCTGTGAATCCGTCACTTATCCCCACCACCTTCATTCCATATTTGACTATGGCCGTCTTGCCAACCCCTCTTATCGCCGCATTTATACCCGGGCAATCACCTCCTGCAGTGAGGATCCCGATACGTTGGCTTCCCTGTATCTTAATCATTTTGCTTCTGTTGTTGATTAAGCAAATTTAACCTTTTCACGGTCGCGACGAAAGAAATCAATCCATTTCTGAGGCCGCCGGACTCTTTTTACCTTTCAGGCTTCACTGGTTCTAAAGGTCAGAAAATGATTTAATTTTCTCCCTTACTGGCTTAATCTCTTGTCTGTTATTATACGAAAGACTATATTTAGGAATAATGGTCTTTTCTCCCTTCAGGTATGAAAAATCATGATGTCATAGTGATTCCCGGGATCAAGCTTTCCCTTTCTGCTTCTGTAAGCGATGCTGCTTCACTGGTCAGCAAGAGAAGTATGATAACAGACAGTGATATCCACAATGCACGTGTATCACTGAAAAAAGCAAGAGCCATCCTTAAGCTGATCAGATCTCAGATACAGGAAGATTTTTATTACAGGGAATATGAGACCCTTAAGAGATCAGGAAGTGCTTTATGTGACCTGAGAGAAAACACTGTCAACAGAAAACTGCTCAGAGATATCAGGAAGAAGAGTCCGGCTGTTTTCAAAAAGCTAAACCATCCCGCCATCGAAAAGCTTATACGTAAACCTGAAAGAAATGAAGATCAGACTGAAGAGACCCTGAAGATTCTGGATAATATTGGCAGCTCTTTACATAAATCTGTTTACAGGATACGGTTTGAACCTATGGGAGGTCTAAAAGAGCCAGGTCTCATGAGTGACCTTGACACAACATGGTCGGGGGTAAGGGATGCCTACCTTGCCTGCCGTAATGAGCCGTCGGCAAAGAGAATTCATGAATTCAGGAAGAGGGCAAAGGATTTTTTGTACCAGCTGGCCTTTTTCAGGCCCCTGAATCCTTCGAGAATCAGGTCGCTGCAGAAGAAAACCGTTGATATGACGCATGAACTTGGCAAAAATCATGATCTGGCTGTGTTGCTGAAAGCTATCGGATACAAATACACCCAGGGCAATGATCCTTATCTTGATGAACTGGCTGTGCTTATCAGAGGTGAACAGGACCGTGCTCTGATGCATGTATGGCCGGCAGCCCGGAGCTTATTCGGCCCTTCGGCAACTCTCATGGATATACTAAGGGGAAAGAAGGTTTGAGACGTAAAACATGATACTCCATAGGACTTGTTTTTACTTTTCAATGAAAAGTGAAAAGGTTTGGATTTTCATTTTTATCTTTGACTAAAATGAAAACCCTATGAAAAACAAAACTCTTGCCCTTTTAGTTCTGGTTCTTATATCATTCCTGAATGCAAACGGACAGAAACCGGCTCCGGCAGATGATCCTACCGGGAAATGGAAGTTTGAGGCTCCCTCGGCCCCCGAAGGTTTTAACTCCGGAAATATCGAAATATCTTTCGTTGAAAATGCCTATAAGGTATCTATGACCTTTACTGGCAGCGATTACAAACTCGACGGAGACAGAACTGCCATTGAAGAGGGCTCTTTTATGTTTGTCATTTACCTTCAGGGACAGGAGATTACCATAATTCTAAAGATGGCTGGTCCCGATAAGATGAACGGACTTGCCCTTCATCCCGATGGTGAAGTTCCCTTTACCATGGTAAGAAACCTTGAGAAAAAGTAAGAATATCAGCCTGCAGTCGAAACCTCCGGGTAATAGCATCAGTCTAAGGTATGAGTGTAGTATAATATCAGCGGACTGAAAGCTCCGTATTCTTTGCTTTATTCTGTTTCTGGTTTTTGCCACTGATCAGACCATTTTCTTATCAATATCCAAGAGTCAATGAGGAAGGTATTATTATTTTACATGTTCTTGTTATTCTGCTTTGCAACGGTACACAGCCAGATAATTAACAGTGTTCCGCTCAGCGAAAGACTTACTGGTTATAGTTTTGACGTAAGTCTCGATACTGTGGCCAAGACAGTCTCGGGAAAGATGCAGGCATTCTGGGTAAATAACTCAACCGACTATGTTCCTGATATTCATCTTCATCTGTATATGAATGCATTCCGAGATGGACAGACTACCTTCTACAGGGAAAGAAAGGGATCTCCCGGGAAAAGGGAGCTAAATGCCGGATGGATTGAACTGGAGTCACTTAGCGACAGAAATGGCAACGATCTGCTTCCTCTGATGAGCTATATTAGTCCTGATGACGGAAACACCAACGACAGGACTGTTGCCAGGATCGTTCTTCCTCAGCCGATTGCGCCGGGAGATACTTTTTTCATGGATGCCAGGTTTAAAACAAAGCTACCGTATGAGATAATAAGGACGGGCTTCAACGATAACTTTTACTTTGTGGCCCAATGGTTTCCCAAGTTCGGAGTTTATGAAAAGGCAGGTATGCGCTATGCCGTAGCAGGAGCATGGAACTGTCACCAGTTTCATGCAAACTCGGAGTTCTATGCAAATCACAGTGTATATGATGTAAGGATAACGGTTCCTTCAGGATATGTAGTAGGAACAGGAGGCATGCTTACAGGCCAGGAGGAAAAGGATGGATTTAAAACACTCAGTTTCAGGGCCGAGGATATTGTCGATTTTGCATGGACAGCATGGCCGGGCTATGTTGAATTCAAAGAACAGTGGAAACATGTGACAATAACCCTGCTTTTACCGCCCGGGAGAGTAGCGCAGGTTAACAGACAGATGACCGCAGTAAAGAATGCTCTTGAGTACCTGGATGACAAAGTGGGACCTTATCCCTGGCCCTATCTGACATTTGTCGATCCACCTTCGATAGGTTCAGGGGCGGCAGGAATGGAATACACAACTCTTTTTACTACCGGTTCGTATGATATTATGCCTGAAGGCTTACGTATTCCTGAAGTGATGACGGTTCATGAGTTCGGTCATGCCTACTTCATGGGTATCATGGCAAGCAACGAGTTCGAAGAACCCTGGGTCGATGAAGGGATCAACTCATTATGGGAATCAAGGATCATGGATCACTACTACGGAAAGAACAGCGGGATGCTTGATTTCGGATATCTGAAAATGTCTGACAGATCATACCTTAGAATACCGTACACTATAAGTCCATACAGGCAAATGGCCAGCAATAATCTTAATTCATGGGATTATCCGATGGATATTTACGGGATGATGTCGTATACTAAGGCTGCTACATGGCTTAATACTCTTATGGGACTGACCGGCGAAGAAACAATGGACAATATCTTCAGGGAATACTACAGAAAATGGGCTTTCAGACATCCCTCGGGAAGGGATTTTGTTGATGTTGTAAATGAAGTCGTGAAACGGGAACAGGGTGACAGGTTTGGTGACGGCATGGACTGGTTTTTCAGCCAGACTCTTTATGGAACTGGCATCTGTGATTACGCGGTGACAGGTGTCGAGGTTATGGAATCGGAGGATGAGGCAGGGAATACAGCCGGATCTTTCGGGGCCGACAGTACTTCAGCCGGAGAAGAAGTAAAGGTTTATGAGTCACATGTTCTGGTCTCCCGCCTTGGCGAGATATCGCTTCCGGTTGAAGTTCTGGTCCGTTTCAGCGACGGCAGGGAAATAACAGAATACTGGGACGGGCAAGCTCGTTTCAGGGAGTTCACCTATAAAGGTCCCGGGGAGGAGGTGGACCAGGTGATAGTAGACCCTGAGTACAGGATAACGATGGATGTTAACTATATAAATAATTCATACGACGTTCATTCCGACCGGGCGCCTCTGAAAAGAATTTTCGGACGACTCATGTCATTCATTCAGTTTTTCCTTGTGTATTTTACTGTTTAAGCATTTTCCAATGAGATTAATATCAACACTTCTGTCGGGGTTCCAAAAGACACTAAGGTCAGGAAAGTTTATTTTACTGTCCTGGTCAGTCACATTTTTACTTGGGGCCTTATTTGCTTTTCCCCTGAAAGCAGGAATTAAAGAGGCTGTAGGTAACAGCATGATTCTTGATAGGATACGGGATGGGTTAATAATTGATGTATTTGCTGATATGGGCAGCGATTTTGCCATAATCGCCTTTATGGGCCTCTCAGGTTTTCTCCTGGTTGTTCTTTCAGGATTCATGATAAACGCTTTCCTGACAAGAGGTATCTTCGGAGTACTCAGATATAATACAACTTCAGCTGGTTTTTCAGATTTCTTTGCTCATTCGGCAAAAAACTACTGGTCTTTCCTGGGGATCTCGGTTCTGCTCCGCCTGGCCACAATGATCCTTATGCTGATACTGATTTATATACCGCTTGCAGCACTTGGGCCCGGAAGGTCACTTAATCATGGAACAGTCGTGACCACAAGTGTGGTGGCGGGCATCTTCTTCCTGTTCATAATCCCGGTTTTTATTCTGGCTTCTGACTATGCAAGAGCCTGGCTGGTTGTACATCCGGCAACTTCATTTATGAGGTCGCTGGGAAAAGGTTTTTCCCTTGCTTTCAACAGGTTCTTTATTTCATATTTTTATGTATTGCTGCTTTGTGCCTTTCAGCTTGCATTTTTTCTGCTTGTTTTCAACCTTTTGAATGGATGGAAACCTTCAGGAGCCGGGACATTCTTATTTGTCCTGGCAATTCAGGTTGCAGCAGCAGCAGCAATATTTTTGAGATACTGGCGCTTTGCCGGTATCACCACTTTTTTGGAACAGACAGGACGTATTCAGACTGAGTCTATTGCCTGAAATTGGTTTTCAGGCTGGATAATTTCGGTTGCCAGGATAAATTTTTATAATTTCGTATTGATATGGCTGAAAAGGAAGATTATGTTTTCACTGACCCCGGGGTGATCCCTGAAAGGGAAAACCTGATGGCGGTTCTTGGCGAAAGGATGGAACTATGGGATAAGCTGATGGATCATATTGATTCAGGTTACGTGAATTCGGAAAAGATATGGAGGTATTACAGGGATGGTGGGCAATGGCTGTTCAGAATGCTTTATAAGAAGAAGACTGTTTTCTGGTCTTCAGTAACCAAAGACACATTCAGGGTAACTTTCTATTTCGGAGGTAAGGCTGTGCCTGTTGTTATGGGCAGCGATCTTCCCGTGAAGGTAAAGGAAGCATTCAGGACAGGTCAGAGTTTTGGTGCAATGAAACCCCTGTCGGTCAGGGTTATGAAAGATGATGATCTGGATCTGGTATACAGACTTATTGTACTTAAGACATCTATCAGGTAACTGGAACAATGTCAAGGCCGGCCTTATTGATTTTTATATTGTCTTTATCTCTTTCTCTGCGGGCCCAGAATCCCGACATAAGGATACTGAGATCAATAAATTCGCCGGGAGCTGTCGCTGCCGACAATTTTTTCAGGTTCGTGAATGCTTCCGATTATTATTTTGTTGCAGGTGTGCCAATAGTCCTTGGCCTGACCGGAATCGTGACTGACAATGATGATCTTTTAAGTACATCACTTACTGCTGCAGGAGCCTGTATCATCAATCTTGGAATTACTTCCGCCCTGAAATATGGAATAAACCGTGACCGTCCCTTTGAAACCTATCCTGATATTAAAAATAAAACCACGGCAGGAAGTCCTTCATTCCCTTCAGGACATACTGCCTTTGCATTCTGTTCAGCAACCTCACTGAGTCTTCAGTATCCTGAATGGTATGTCATAGTACCATCGTTCCTGTGGGCAGGAAGCGTCGCATATTCGGGTATGCACCTGGGAGTACATTATCCCTCCGATGTACTGGCCGGTGCACTGACAGGGGCATTCTCTGGATGGCTAAGCTACAGGATCACAGGAATTCTCAGACAGAAAAGCGAAAAAAACTGAAACTGGGCCTTCACGGACAGGGTTCATTATCGGTTCAATACGTATAAATACTCCATTGAAAATAGGTTTTAATCTTCTTACTTACAGTTGTATTAAGAGATACATTTGTTGTGAAAAGTATAACAAAATAAATAGACCGTTTCTGATGGAAAATTATATTGAACTTCTTAAAAAGGATATCAGATTTCAGGAAGGTCTTAAAGCCTGTATGAACTGCGGAGTATGTACGGCCATCTGTCCAGCAGCCGAATTTTATGATTATGATCCCAGGAAGATAGTGGATACTGTGCAGTCGGGCGACAATACCGAGATAGAGAAACTTCTCAAATCCGAAACCATATGGTATTGCGGTGAATGCATGTCGTGCAAGACACGCTGCCCAAGAGGAAATACCCCGGCTCTTGTCGTTATGTCATTGAGGACCCTTTCACAGGAACTTGGTTTCTTTACTGAATCTGAAAAGGGACGACAGCAGTTTGCCTTAAAGAGGACTGTGGGAGACAATATTTTCAAATACGGGTATTGCGTTGCATCATATGCCGTGAGTCCTGAATGGCATCTTGAACAGGGGCCCATCTGGAAATACATACTCGATAATGCACATGATGTATTTGAGAGACTTGGGGGGCAGATAAATGAACTTGGAGCTGGTCCTCTCAGGAAAATTCCCGACGATGCACGGGATGAGCTGAAGAAGATATTTGATGTTACAGGCGGTACCGAATTTTACAACACCATTGAAAAGCATTCAAAAAAGAAAGCGGAGGAAATGGGTCTTCAGTTCAGCAGCGATGGAATTGACAATGAATACTTCGTTGAAGTGTTTACGGCCAACAATAAAAAACATACAATCTGATATCCAACACTATGAAAGACGGAGAAAAGAAACAGGCTTGGTCTGACTATCAGAAAGAGATTGCCGATGATCATTTTTTCTATGTGCGGTCATGTATACGGCAGAGTTTTTTTCCCGCATCAGAACAGTTCTTTCTGCATTTTCTCAGGGAAGAGCTTGGCAAGGATATATATGAAAATCCTTCACATACCACCTGCACAGGGATAGGCTACCATGGAGATGTTGTCCCCTTTCAGACCATTATGACAGTTATTGCCCGGCATTATGCCCTGATGAAGGAAGCCGGGTATAAGAATATCGCCATATCGTGCGTGACATCATTTGGTATCTATACAGAGATTCTGGAAACATGGAAACATTTTCCGGAAGAACTTGAAAAGACAAGGGAATTCCTTTACAAGGCTACGGGAAGAGAGTTTGATCTTCCTGAAAGCATCTCACATACAAGTGATATTATTTACAAGTTCAGAAATGAGATTGCTGGTAAAGCAAAACATCTCCTTGTCAATAAAGAAACCGGAGAACCTCTTAACGTGGTTGAACACATAGGTTGTCATTATGCCAAGATCTTCCCCAAATATGGAGTAGGGGGTGCTGAATTCCCTAAAGTACTCAGCGGAATGATCGATTCATGGGGTGGAAAAGTTATTGATTATCCGGAAAGAAGGCACTGCTGCGGTTTTGGTTTCAGGCAATATCTGGTACAGGCCAACAGGGGATATTCACTTTCAAATACAGTTAAAAAGTTCGAGTCGATGAAACCCTATAAGCCAGACCTGGTGTTGACCAACTGCCCGGGTTGTACAATGTTCATGGACAAATGGCAGTATACCATAAAAGAGATGGAGGGTTCGGTTTACGGCTCCAATGGTGAGGCCATACCGGTTCTGACCTATGAGGAACTTGCCGGTCTGGTACTTGGTTACAATCCCTGGGATCTTGGCCTTCAATACCACATGGTGCAGTCAGAACCACTTCTGAGAAAGATGGGGATAAAATTCAACCCCGAAGATAAATACAAAACCAAGGATGGAAGGCAGATGCCTATTCCACAAAATCTTATAAACGCCTGAGCATGAACGGCAATGTTGCAGTAATCGGAGGTGGCACAGCCGGAATGGAAGCCGCCGGACAGCTGGCAAGGGCTGGCTTTTCAGTAACACTATTTGAAAAAGAAGAAGAGACCGGAGGACATGCGAAGCAGTGGTGTTATCTTTTCCCCGACCGCAGGAAAAGCAGCGAAGTGATCGGGTATCTTCAAAAGCAGATCGATCATGGGAATATCACTCTTGTAAAGGGTGAAACTGTAAACTCACTCGGGAAGAATGGCAGGTCATTCGTGGTTAAGACTGCGAAGGGAAAGGATTATTCTGCTGATGCAGTTGTAATGGCAACCGGCTTTGATCTGTTCAGAAGTGAGAGAAAAGAGGAGTATGGCTACGGTATCTATGATAATGTCATTACTTCTGCTGATCTCGAAAAGATGTTCAGAAAAGGAGAGATCGTCAGAACCGACGGACAGAAACCTGGCAGGATAGGAATTGTTCATTGTGTGGGATCACGCGATGAGAAAGTAGGGAACCTGTACTGCTCAAAACTATGTTGTGTTACGGCTGTCAAGCAGGCTATCGAAATCAGGGAGTATCTTCCCGATTCAAAGGTATTCTGTTTCTATATGGATATGAGGATGGGCGGGGCTTATTATGAGGAGCTGTACCGTGAGTCACAGGAGAAATACGCTGTAAACTTCATAAGAGGAAAAGTCTCTGAAGTAGGTGTTAATATTGACAACAGGCTTGTCGCCAAGGTTGAGGATACCCTGGTCGGGAGACCACTGAAGATGGAACTGGATATGCTTGTGCTGATGGCTGGAATGGAGATGTCGCATGACGGAGCCGTTGTGGCCGACAACAGCAATCTGAAAAGAGGAGGAAACAGATTCCTGGCTGCGGCTGATCATCATTTCGGAAGCAACAAAAGCAACATAAAAGGTATTTTTTATGCAGGTACCTGTACCGCTCCCATGAACATCACAGAAACCATTTCGCACGCCAGGGCAGCTGTGGCAGATGTTGTGGATTACTTTAAAAACGATGGCAGATAATGGCTGACTTCGGATTTACATTATCAAAGGCTCGTGTTATCAACTATGATGCAAACGACAGGATGATAGCTGATTATATCTTTGAGAGAGAGCCCAGCTTCAGACTTTGTATCGAATGCGGCTGTTGTTCCGCCACATGCACCACAGGTAACTTCACAGGATTCAGTCTCAGGGAATTCAATATACTGATAAAGAGGGGCGAGAACGGAAAAGTAAGGGATAATATAAAAAAATGCATGCTCTGTGGAAAATGCACCCTTGTATGTCCCAGGGGAGTAAACACGAGGAATGTTGTAACACTGGCAAAAGAGGCTTTCAGAAAATTTGACGGATATGAATTTTGATCCTTTTGTAATACCATTTAACATAGGGCTTTACTTCATAGTAGTATATGCTGTGGTAAGGTGCGTGATCTGGTTCAGGGACCTATCAAAACCCGACAAGCTCAGACTTCAGAGAGGATTCTTCGGAAAGGCTTTCGGCCAGAGTCTGAAGGAGATATTTCTCGAGAGCCTGATACACAGAAAGATACTAAAGACAAACTTAAGGCTTGGATATATGCATATGAGCCTTGCATTCGGTTGGTTTCTTCTTATCCTTTTCGGAACCATCGAGGCCGATATCTTTGGTGAGTCGCATCTTAACCCTCCGCACAAAGCCATATTCTTTAAGTTCTTCAACCCAGAGCATGGGAAAGCCGGATTTGAAGCTGCTTACGGGTTTTTTATGGACCTGATACTTGCCTTTATTCTGTCGGGACTTCTCCTGGCTGTAATAAAGAGGTTTTTTTCAAGGGTTGTCGGGATGAAAAAAACAACCCGGCTCAGGAGTCTTGACAAGGTGGCACTTACCTCTCTCTGGCTTATCTTCCCGAGCAGGTTGCTCGCCGAAAGTTTTACAAGCGGGGCTTATGGATCAGGAAGTTTTCTTACCGGGAGCCTGGGCAACTGGCTGGCATCTTTTCTCCCTGCCCAGCAGTTGGCATACCCATTCTGGTGGCTTTATTCATTGTCGCTGGGTACCTTTTTCGTCCTCCTGCCCCTGACCAGGTATATGCACATACCCACCGAGCTATTCCTTATTTTCATGAGAAACTCGGGCATCAGGACAGGAGACAGGAACGGGTCCTTTTCAGAGGTCGAGGTTTATTCATGCTCTTCGTGTGGCATATGTATCGATGCCTGTCAGCTCAACTTTTCAGCCGGCATTACCAATATTCAGTCGGCCTATCTGATGAAGGCCATTCGCAATGATAACGACACCAATGATATAGCCCATAACTGCCTCATGTGTAGGCGCTGTGACGCTGCCTGCCCGGTCGGTATTGAGCTTTCGCCCATCAGGATGATCCGCAGAAGGGCAGCAGAACCTGAAAATGATATACGGAACATCTGGAAAGGATATTTCAGAAGCAGGCAGACGGAGTTACCGGCCAGACCAGAGCCAAAGCCTGTTTATTCCTACCTTCCCGAACCTGAGGTTGAAAAGACAGATGTCATTTATTTTGCCGGCTGCATGAGTCATCTTACCCCTTCTATCAAGGAGGCAATGACAAATATCCTCGATGCTTCGGGCCTTAAGTGGACCTTTATGGACAAGGATGGCGGAGTCTGCTGTGGCCGGCCCCTGATGCTTGCCGGAAACGACAGGGAGGCAAGGGAACTTATCAATTATAATTCGCGGATAATCTGGAAATCGGGTGCCCGCACTCTCGTTACTTCATGTCCCATCTGCTATAAGGTCTTCAGGGAAAGTTATTACCTTGATGTTGAGGTGCTTCATCATTCGCAGTTTATCAACAACCTGATCAGGGATGAAATGATAAAGCTGAACTTCCTGCAGAAGAATATAGTCTATCATACTCCATGTGAACTTGGAAGAGGGTCGGGAGTCTATGAGGAACCGAAAGAAGTACTGAGATATGTTGCCCGACTTGAGAATACGGCTTACGAAGATGAGAAAGGATTGTGTTGCGGAGGGAGCCTGGCAAACATGAAGATCGGTTACGATAAAAAGCATAAGATAGCTGTCGACGCCGCTGCTCTCCTGACAAAGAGTAATCCGGATATCCTGGCCACAGCATGTCCGCTATGTAAAAAGACATTCGCATCAGCTACTTCAACAAGGGTCAGCGATATTGCTGAAATTGTCTCCGAGGCACTTTCTACAGGTTCGTCGCGTAAGAACTCTGAACGCAAACAGGTCCTCCGGAGAGAATCAGCCGGTATAGTGTGATTATCGGGAATTACTGACTATTCTGATAACCATAAACCCTGAAGGACTGTCTCAGGATCATCTTTGTGAAAAAAAGTGATATTCAGCATCTTTTAAGACGGCAGGGCTCTTATTTCTGATCTTTGCACGATCAATTATTTGTTTATTAGTAAAATATCCTGAAGGATGACGGCCTGGCCGGGATCCTTAATACAGCCTGTGTCTGTAAAATATACTGTAAATATTCACGTTATACATAAAATTAAAAAGAGGAAATATGAGGAGAGGGATTTTAATTTTTACAGTTGTCTTAGCGACTGTTTTGTGGTCGTGCAGCAATGGCCGTGTGTCAGGTGAAGGTGATGCTACTAATACCATTGTACCCCTTACTGATGGCAGTTATAGCCTGTCGGTTTCGAAAGCTATCTGTTACAGTGATAAGAACAATCCTTCGAGCAACACGGCCGAATGGAACATAAAGGTGAGTGAGGCCGGACGGTACAAGGTATGGATAGCCAGCGCCACGCTCGACACTCTGAACCTTAAGTATTCAAATCCGGTAAAGGTGAATCTGCTGGATAACAGGCTTGACGTAAATCCTGAATGTGACAGGATAGTCACAGACTCAAAGGAAGTATCACTTCCTTATTACCGTGCCGATTCGTATATGGGATCGTTTTATTTCCCTGAGCCTGGAAAGTACACCCTTCAGGTCATCAGCGAAAAGATCTTTCCTGCCGAAGCCAGCAATTTAAGTGTGAAGCCTATGGAAGATACAAGGCTTCTTTCCTTAATACTGACTCCTGTAATCCGCTAGAGCTTATTCTCAATCCATCTTCTGGCATTGACAAATGGCATTATCCATGGAGTGACATCATCCTTCCGTTTTCCTGAAGGATAGTACCCGCACTGCCATGGAAGTAAGGCTCTTTCGAGATGTGGCATCATAACCAGATGGCGTCCGTCATCAGAACATAATCCGGCGATGTCGAAGTCGGAACCGTTTGGATTGGCGGGGTAGGTGTGATGGCTGTACTTCATCACGACGTTGTAATTGTCTTCCTGGTAGGGGAGGCTGAAACAGCCTTCTCCGTGAGCAACCCATATTCCAAGTTCCATTCCCGACATATTGCCGAGCATTACCGATTTGTTTTCCTGAATTTTCACTCCCAGGAAGCCTGATTCAAACTTGTTTGATTTATTGCGAAGCAGCCGGGGCATCTCTTTATGTTGCGGGTAGACAAGGTTAAGTTCGGCCATCAACTGGCAGCCGTTGCAAACGCCAAGTGACAGGGTATCTTCCCTCATAAAGAAGTTCTCGAGGGAGACCCGGGCTTTTTCATTGTATCTGAAGGCGCCAGCCCAGCCTTTTGCCGAACCAAGGACATCGGAGTTTGAAAAGCCTCCGGGGAAGACGATGAAGTTAAGGTCGCTGAGGTCTTCCCTTCCGCTTATCAGATCGGTCATGTGGACATCCCTGACATCGAACCCGGCAAGCCACATGGAATATGCCATTTCCCTGTCGCCATTAATCCCTTTCTCCCTGATTATG
The DNA here is from genome assembly GCA_964494045.1 of uncultured Rikenellaceae bacterium. Taxonomy (GTDB): domain Bacteria; phylum Bacteroidota; class Bacteroidia; order Bacteroidales; family VadinHA17; genus LD21. The sequence continues at coordinate 27,976 of CAZBQM010000013.1, read as the reverse complement.
GCAGCTCTTATCCCGCTTTCCTTTTTCCTGTCGGGAGTAATACCGGCCGACCTGAATGTCCCGTCAAATTTCCCTGTATTGAAAACAAGACCATGATTTTTGTATGAATTGAATCTTTCAAGGGCAGCTTCTTTTCCTGACTGTCGCCTGTCGAGCAGGTATGAAGTCGTAAACCATTTATCGCGGTAGTGATTGATATCGAAGGAGAAGTCTTCCTCCATGTTACTGACAAAGAGTGTCCTTTCAGAAACCGGATGGCCTATTGAGAGGTAGGATATCCCGTTTTCGAGAAGGGTCTCTGCTACTTCATACTCATCCTTCACCTGGATGATGATTCCAGGGTTCTGGCTGAACAGTATCTTAACAGTATCGCGATCATCAAATCCCGAAAGGTTAATGGCAGCGCCGCCTTCGGTATTGGAGAAACACATCTCGAGCAGGGTTGTCAGCATCCCTCCGGCGGAGATATCGTGACCGGCAAGGATTCTCTCATCTGAGATAAGGTCCTGAATGACATTGAAGACAGAAGCAAAATAGGCCGGATCCTTTACCACGGGCACTTCAGCGCCAACCCTGTTGAGAACCTGTGCAAAGCTGCTGCCACCGGTCTTCAGACTATCGCAACTCATATCGATGTAAAGCAGGCTTGTATCGGGATCATTGACCATAACCGGTTCAACGATCTTTCTTACGTCGCTTACTTCGGCTGCGGCAGATATTATCAGTGTTCCGGGGGAGAGGACAACGCCGTCTTCGTACTTTTGTGTCATTGAGAGGCTGTCTTTCCCTGTGGGGATATTTATTCCAAGAGCGATTGCAAACTGACTTGCTGCTTCAACGGCTCTGTATAGTCTGGCATCTTCGCCGGGGTTTTTACAGGGCCACATCCAGTTGGCCGAGAGGGACACTCCATTAAGCTTTGCAGTCAGGGGTGCCCAGATTATGTTGGTAAGAGCTTCGGCTATTGACAGGATGGATCCTGCTGCGGCATCAGCCAGTCCTGCTGCCGGTGCATGTCCGATTGAGGTTGCCATACCTTGTTTCCCGCGGTAGTCGAGTGCAATGGCTCCAAGGTCATTCAGCGGAAGTTGCAGAGGTCCGGCGCACTGTTGTTTGGCCAGACGTCCGGTCACCGACCTGTCGACCTTGTTGGTCAGCCAGTCTTTGCAGGCCACCTCTTCTATCTGCAATACCATCTCCAGATATTCATGGATATTCCTGCTGGTGTAAAGCGGATCTGAAAAAGCTGATGGCAGCGAGGAATCAGTCATGGTGGTCCTCGGCGGATTCCCGAGCAGCGCAGGCAGGGATATGTCGACAGGTTTTTCGCCTGTCACCGGGTTCTCAAAGGTAAACTGCATATCGCCGGTCACTTCTCCGATTACATAAATAGGGGCTCTTTCCCTTTCTGCAATCCTTATAAGTGTATCCACGTTTTCCTTGTTGATCACAAGTCCCATCCGTTCCTGCGATTCATTTCCTATTATCTCGCGTGCCGAAAGGGTAGGGTCACCGACCGGAAGCTTGCTCATATCGATACGGCCGCCTGTCGACTCAACAAGTTCGGAAAGACAGTTAAGATGACCACCGGCACCATGGTCGTGGATTGAAATAACCGGATTGTTATCAGCTTCGCCAAGGGCCCTGATGGCGTTGTACACTCTTTTCTGCATCTCGGGATTGGCACGCTGGACTGCATTGAGCTCAATTGAGCTTGCGAAGGCACCGGTATCAACTGAAGACACTGCTCCTCCTCCCATTCCTATCCTGTAGTTATCACCTCCGAGAAGAACTATAAGGTCACCTTTTTCAGGGACATCCTTAGCGCTGTCTTTACTTTTCCCTGATCCCACACCACCGGCAAGCATTATCACCTTGTCGTAGCCGTATTTTTTCCCGTTCTCAAAATGTTCGAAAGTAAAAAGAGAACCACAGATAAGGGGCTGGCCAAATTTATTCCCGAAATCGCTGGCTCCGTTCGATGCTTTTATAAGTATGTCCTCGGGAGTCTGATAAAGCCATTTACGCTCTTCCGTGGCCTTTTCCCAGTCGCGAGGTCCGCCTGACCTGGGATAGGAAGTCATGTAAACTGCCGTTCCGGCTACAGGGAAAGCTCCCTTTCCACCTGCGATACGATCCCTTATCTCACCGCCTGTTCCTGTTGAAGCACCGTTGAATGGTTCAACGGTGGTTGGAAAATTGTGCGTCTCTGCTTTAAGCGAAAGAACTGATTCATTGAGTTTTATTCCGAAGAAGTCGGGTTTGTCATGAGTTGCCGGAGCAAACTGTTCAATAACCGGACCCTGGAGAAAGGCGCAATTATCTTTATATGCTGAAACAACTCTGTTCCTGTTGCTGTTCGTCGTGCTTTTTATAAGTTGAAAAAGGGTCGAATCCATCTCTTTCCCGTCAATTATGAATATGCCGTTAAAGATCTTATGCCTGCAATGCTCGGAGTTGGCCTGTGAAAACCCGAAGACTTCACTGTCGGTAAGTTTACGGTTCATTGAGGCAGAAAGATTCTCGAGGTAGACTATCTCCTCCTCGCTTAGTGCCAGCCCTTCCCTGGTGTTATACTCTCTTATGTCACTGATATGCCTGATTTCTTCAGGAACACGGTCGATAGTAAAGATATTCTGGTCGAGTCCCCTGTAAACAGCCTGAAGCATCGGGTCATAACCGGGTTTTTCACTTTCGGAAGCATGGAAAAGCTCAATCCGCACGATGCCCTTAACGGCCATGTTCTGGGTAATCTCCACTGCATTGGTGCTCCACGGGGTGATCATCTCTTTTCTGGGCCCGACAAATGTTCCCACGATTTTTTCATGGTTGACTGGGCGGGCACCTGAAAAAAGCCAGGTAAGTTTGTCCCTGTCTTCATCTGACAGTATCATTGTTGAGTTGACAGCAAAATAGTCTCTGCCTGGACCTTCGAAAAAGAGAATCATATGAATATTATTATTTATTCTTTATATTTTATCTACTGTATTTACATCCTGAGCTCATTCCGGATCTGGTTTATTATACTGAGAATCTGCGATTTTCAGTCCGCTGCGTTCAAGGAAGGCATCCTGTGAAGGTTTTTCGCCCCTGAATCTGACATACAGATTCATTGGATAATCACTTCCTCCCTTTTCGAGAATATTTTTCCTGAAGGAATCTGCCGTTTCAGGATTAAAGAGGCCGTTTTTCCTGAAAAAGCTGAAAGCGTCGGCATCGAGAACTTCCGCCCATTTGTATCCGTAATATCCGGCGGCATATCCTCCTCCGAAGATATGGGTGAAAGATGTACTGAAACAGGTGTTTTCAACCGGCGGAAAGGGATCAGTCTTTCCCGAGACTGATATTTCAAACTCTGCAGGATCGGTGGCGTAAGGTGTTGTGATGGTATGGTATGCCATATCGAGAAATCCGAAGCCGAGCTGTCTCTGGCATGCATATCCTTCGTTGAAGGTGGATGCATCGCGTATCTTCTTTATGATTTCATGTGGAATCTTTTCGCCTGTCTCATAATGACTTGCCCATAAATCGAGCCATTCGTTCTCAAAGGCCCAGTTTTCCATAAATTGTGAAGGCAGTTCAACAAAATCCCTTGCCACGTTGGTCCCGGAAAGGCTTTCATAGGTGCATTCCGACAGCATTCCGTGAAGGGCGTGTCCGAATTCATGAAGAAAAGTTGTAAGCTCACTGAAGGTAAGAAGTGAAGGTCTCGACGAGGTGGGCCGTGTAAAATTGGTAACGAGAGACACAATGGGCCTCACATCTGAACCGTCCGCTATTTTCTGTTCCCTGAAGCTTGTCATCCAGGCTCCCGCACTTTTCCCGGGCCGGGGGTGGAAGTCGAGGAACAGGATGGCCATGAATTTACCGTCTCTGCCATATACTTCCCAGGCGCTTACTTCGCTGTGATAAACAGGTATTGAATTGTTGGTTACAAAAGAGAGTCCATAAAGCTTTCCGGCAAGGCCGAAGACAGAATCTCTCACTTTTTCAAGGCTGAAGTAGGGTCTCAGAATCTCATCATCGATATCGTAACGCGCTTTTTTGAGTTTTTCTGAATAGAATGCCCAGTCCCATCTTGCGAAGTCGCTGATGCCGGTCTCAATGGCAAACTGCTTTACATTCTGATAGTCTCTTTTTGATGCCGGAAGCGAAGCCCTGTAGAGGTCATCGAGGAAGGAGCTGACTTTTGGGACGGAGTCGGCCATCCTGTCACCCAGGGTCATTTCCGCGTAGTTGCTGAATCCCAGGAGCCGGGCCATTTCGAGTCTGAGGTTTACGATCCTGTTAATCAGGGCCCGGTTATCTCTGTCGTCGTTATGGAATGCTCTTGAGCCATAGGCCCTGTACATCTTTTCGCGTAGATCCCGTTTTGATGAGTATTGCATAAAGGGAACGTAGCTGGGTGCGTTGAGGGTGAATACCCATCCTTCCTTGCCTCTTCTTTTGGCTTCGGCAGCAGCTGTTTCCCTTATCCCCTGAGGCAGTCCCTCAAGATCGGCCACGTTTGTCATATGAAGCCCGAAGGCATTGGTTTCTTCAAGGACATTCTCTTCGAACCTCAGGCCCAGTCCGGCCAGTTCTTCAGATATTGCGCGGAATTGTTCCTTCTCTTTATCAGCCAGGCCTGCACCACCGAGTATGAAGTTACGGTACTTCTTTTCTGTAAGGATCTTTTTCTCAGTGCTAAGTCCGGCTCTTTCCATCCCTTCATAAACCTCTTTTATTCTCAGGAACAGCCGGGTGTTCATTGTGATGTCGTTCGACATCCTTGTCAGCAGGGGGGATATTTCCCGGGTTGCTGCCTGGATTTCCTTTGAAGTCTCGGCACTGTTCAGGTTAAAGAGTACAGGTACCAGCCTGTTAAGCCTGGAGCCCGCCCTGTCGAGTGCTGCAACTGTGTTTTCAAAAGTTGGTGGTTCAGGGTTGTCTGCAATAATCACAGCTTCCTCAAGAGCCTCACTTATGGCAATGTCAGCAGCGGGTCTGTAATGATCGGTATGGATTAAATTGAAGGGGGGTGTTTCAAAAGGAGTGTTCCAGCTATCAAGTAAGGGATTGTCTGTCAGCATATCATTTACTGTTTATGGATCAGGCCTTCAGTTCAAAACCTGACCAACGGGATAATATCCGATTGGTCAGGTTGTTTGTTTATGTTTCCCGATCTTCAGAACGGAAGATCACTAAGATCATCAGGCTCGGGAGGAAGTTCTTCACCCCGGATATCAGCCGGAGTTGAAGTGTCTCTGACAGCAGCAGACTGTTTCTCAATCTTCCAGGCATCAAGGTTTGTGAAATAGTTAACCCTGCCATCGCGTTCCCACCTGTTACCTTTAAGGTTAAACCATACTTTCACTTCCTCATTGAGGAAAGATTCGTTTATCAGATCACATTTGTCCTGGATAAGCTGGAACTTGATATAGTCGATGAACATGGCAGATCCGCCGGTCTCTTTTTTTTCAATGACCTGGTTGACGGGAGCGATATCGATTATTTTCCCGGTGATTTCAAAAGCCATTTTCAGTCTTTTTCTTCGTGAATTACTATTTTTTCAATCTTATCACCCTGCCTGATGAGGTCAATAACATCAAGACCCTCAAATACTTTACCAAAGCAGGTGTGTTGCCTGTCGAGGTGGCTGGTATTTCTTCTGCTGTGGCAGATGAAGAACTGAGAACCTCCGGTATTTCTTCCGGCGTGAGCCATTGAAAGAACTCCCCTGTCGTGATGCTGGTTATTACCGGTGAGTTCACACTTGATAGAATAGCCCGGACCGCCGGTCCCGACACGTGGATCTCCCGGATTCTTTGAGAAAGGACAGCCTCCCTGGATCACAAAGTCGGGTATGACTCGGTGAAAAGCCAATCCGTCATAAAAACCATCTTTGGCGAGTTTAACAAAATTTTCAACTGTACCCGGTGCATCTTCTTCATAGAAGCTGACCATCATGGTCCCTTTTGCTGTTATGATCTCAGCTGTTCTCATGTTATTTTATAATATCGAGAAGTTCAACTTCAAACACCAGTGTCGAGAAAGGTTTGATAGTTTCTCCTGCTCCGCTTGCTCCGTAACCAAGATTTTCGGGGAGATAGAGTTTGAATTTGGAACCTACGGGCATAAGCTGCAGTCCTTCGATCCAGCCGGGGATAACACCGGCAAGGGGGAACTGGGCAGGCTGGTCCCTCTTTATTGACGAGTCAAATTCAGTACCATCTATCAGGGTGCCTGTGTAATGAACCTTTACTGTGCTTTCAGCGGTAGGTTTGGGACCGGTTCCCATAGTTAAGACCTCATACTGAAGGCCACTGGGAGTAACGGAGACTCCGCTTCTTTCTTTATTCTTAGCAAGAAAAGCTTCATTTTCAGCGATATAATCCTTGTACGTAACTCTGTCGCGTTCAGCCTGCTGTTCCATAAGCAGTGCCTCTCTTTCCTGCATGAACTGCATAATATAACTCTGTGCTATCTCATTGGACATTTCAGGTTTTCCATCTTTGCCGTCAATCATCGCTTTGGCAATAACGACCGGATTCAGATCCAGGCTGTCCTGGGAAAGACCATTGTAGTTGACGATCCCGAAAGCATAGGAGAGGGAATCGTTCTCATTTTGCATCTTTGCATTCTTTATGGAGTTTTCTCCACATGAGCCAAGAATAATGGCAGACAGAATTGTTGAAGTGATTAATCCCTTGATTTTCATTTGAAACAGATTTAATTTTAAATTTAGACGCAAAGATAATATTTTGCCTCCAGTAAAAACCATAATGGAAATTAATTTTTCAACATTTAACAGCCCTGATAAACTGCCGTTTACCCGGGGGGCCCGGCAATAGTTCCAAGGTGAAGCCGTTTCTTTTAAGATTCCTTTTTACTTCTCCCCTGGCAGAATAGGTTACAAATATTCCCTCTTTCGCCGTGGCAGCAGATATCATGTCGAAAATCCGCGACGTCCACATCTCGGGCTGTTTGCAGGGACCAAAGGCATCGAAGTAAATAAGATCGTAGGTCTCATCCGGGATAAACTCCGTGAGGTCGGCCTTTATCTTTCGAAGACAGAAATTACAGGTAATGTGACACGGCTTTTCCCATTCCGCTTCATGTATTGCTTTAAAATATTCCTGTCCGGCATCACCTGACAGAACAGGGTAATTAAGGGCTCCTGTTATTTCAGGGCCCAGGGGATATTTTTCGATAGCTGTATACAGTATCTTCCTTCCTGAACCTTCACTGTGGAGAAGAGTAAGCAAAGCATTCAGCCCGGTTCCGAGACCTGCTTCAAAGATCCGCAGGGGATCAGCCTTGCTATGTAACAATCCACCTCTTATAAAGATATGCTCTGACTCATTTATTGCGCCATAGATCGAATGGTAGTGCTCTTCAAGCTCGGGTACAAAGATGGTGTCGGAACCATCGGCTGTTTTAATTATTCTGTTCATATGCTTTTCTGCGCTGCAAAATTATCAAATAAGTGAATATACAGGCAAGGAGAGTTGACGGTAATTAATTACCGGTGTATTATCCGTCAGCTTCATTGTATATTTCGTGTTGTAATACAATTGTATTATTTTTAGTACCGTAAATAACAGGAATTTTATAACCCAAAAAGCAACCTGAAGATGAAAGCAAAGCACACAAGAAGAGATTTTATAAGGTTAACAGCTTCCGGAACACTTGGAATGTTACTCTTGAATAATTACTCATGTAAAACCGCTGCAGTAGCCGGCAACAGCGATCCTAAATCCTTTGGTATTGGTCTTCAGCTGTATACCATAAGGGATGCAATGAATAAAGATGTGCCGGGATCCCTCAGGAAGGTTTCTGATGCAGGCTATAAGTATATTGAGCTTGCCGGCTATTCGGAAGGCATGTTTTACGGTTATGAACCAGCTGAGTTTAAGAAGCTGGCCCATGACCTTGGTCTTGAGATATTAAGCAGTCATACCCAGGTTGAAGCCCAGGGAGTGACCCTTGACAATGCAACCAGGATGGCTGAGGATCATGCAAAGCTTGGTGTAAAGTATTGTATTCAGCCCTGGGTTGTTGAAGAGGCAAGAACCACCGTGGCCAGCTATCAGAAGATGGTTGCCGACTGGAACCAGGTGGGAGCCGTGATGAAGGAACATGGCATTCAGTTCGGATATCACAATCATAATTTCGAATTTAACATAGTGGAAGGGAAGGTGCCTTTCTATGATATCTTCATGAAGGAACTTGACAAGGATCTTGTCACCATGGAACTTGATCTGTTCTGGGTCACAAAGGCAGGGCAGGATCCGGTTGAGATTATAAAGAAATATCCGGGAAGGTTCCAGATCTTACATATGAAGGACATGTACACTAAAGAGCCACCGTATTTCACCACAGACGGAGTGAAGGATTTTGCACCGGTGGGAGCGGGGATTATTGACTTCAGGAGGATACTCAAGGCAAAGGGAACTGCCGGAATGAAATATATGATAGTTGAACAGGATCTGAGCCGTGACTCGACTCCTTTTGAGGATATCAAAACCAGCGTGATTAATCTGACCACCAAAATACTGGTCTGACAATAAGGACTCTGCTGCTGGTAAATGCAGGAAAGTATCCGGGATGGTATGAAGAGGAAGAATTCAGTTACGAATTTACCAGGCTGAATCGTACCAGCCCCTTACATCTGTTGCCAGCATACCGGCTCTCCTGGCTGCTTCCAGTCCAAGCTCACCGTCTTCAAAGACTTCAATACCGGAAGGTTCAATATTCATGAGTTCAGCACACCTGAGAAAGGTCTCAGGATGTGGTTTGTAGTTGCTTACATCGTTTGATGTAACAATGATGTCAAAATACTGAAGAAGTCCGGTTATCTCAAGCGTCCTTGTTACAGCTTCCCTGTGTCCGCCCGTTCCCACGGCCATCGGAAGTAATCCGTGATATCTTTTTACAATATCGGCGACTGGCTCTATAGGCTTTACCTTGTGCTGTATCATGTAGAACTGGTTCAGTTTCTCCTTTATGATCTCTTCGACTGTGATAGTATTGCCGTGTCCGTTTTTCTTAAGAAGTTCAGCAGCAATAATTTTACCCGGACTGCCGGAATGCAGTCTGAGAAATGAAGGGTCGATTGAGACTCCGAATTTCTCACAGGCTTTTTTCCATCCCTCGAAATGATAGGGCATGGTATCGGCCAGTGTTCCGTCGAGATCAAATATAAGGCCTTTAATGCCGGGTCTGATGATGTATTCCATTTGAAAAAATAAGGTGCAAAGATAAGTAAATTAACTTCTTTGGCAATAAACTAAGTATAGACTGAAGGGAGTTAAAAAAGAAGGCCGTTGATGAGACGGCCTTCTACGAATGATCATAATGCTTATCTTTTATATTGTGCCAGAAGATCTTTCACCTGGCGATAAACATTCTCAGCGGTGAATCCGAGTTTTTCATCGAGTACCTTATAAGGTGCAGAATAACCAAAGGAGTTGACTCCCCAGATTTTTGATTTGTGACCGGCAAGTCCCTGCAGTGTCACTGAAAGCCCTGCAGTAAGTCCGAAGACAGGCACGTCGCACGGCAGCACCGATTCCCTGTAGCCTTCCGGCAAATTTCTGAAGATACCTTCGGATGGTGCAGCCACTATTCTCAGGTTGATATTGTCTTTCTTAAGAAGGGCTGCTCCTTCGACGAGACTAGCCACCTCTGAACCGCTGGCAAGAAGGATAACCTCTGGTTTCCCTTTGCTGTCGGCAACAATATATGCACCTTTTTCTGCCTGAAGGGCATCATTGTACCTGTCGCCGCTTTGCGACGGAAGATCCTTGATGTTCTGCCTTGAAAGAATAAGGGCTGTCGGAGTCTTCCTGTTCTCGAGAGCCATTTTCCAGGCAACGGATGTCTCAAGGGCATCAGAAGGTCTGAGAACGACCATGCTGTTTTTGCCGTGATGGTTTTTCAGATGTTCCATCAGACGTATCTGGGCTTCCTGTTCAACAGGCTGGTGTGTGGGTCCGTCTTCACCTACACGGAAGGCATCATGTGTCCATATATATATGACCGGCAGTCCCATAAGGCAGGCAAGACGTACGGCAGGCTTCATATAATCGGAGAAAACAAAGAAGGTACCGCAGGCGGGTATAACACCACCATGAAGAGCCATCCCGTTCATCACTGAGGCCATGGTGAGTTCTGCAACTCCCATCTGGAGGAAGGCGCCTGTGAAGTCACCTTTTTTAAAGGCTTTGGTGTTCTTAAGGAAACCGTCTGTTTTGTCAGAGTTGGAGAGGTCAGCTGATGCCACAACCATGTTTTCAATATTCTTTGCAAGGACGCCAAGAACAGTGGCTGAAGCGGCTCTTGTTGCCGATCCTTCCTTCTGCTGGATTGCCTTGAAGTCGATGGCTGGTATGGCGCCTGAATAGAAAGAAGCAAGTTTTTTGTCAAGGTCGGGATTGGAAGCTGCCCATTCATCCTTGCGTTTCTTCCAGGCTGCAGCTGTCTTTCTCTTTTCAGCAAGAACCACCTTATAGTATTCCTTCACGTCATCAAATACCTTGAAAGGATCGGCAGGATCAGCGCCAAGGTTGGCGAGAGATTTCTCATATGAACCGCCGGCTTCGCTTACAGGCATTCCATGTGTCGATGTTTTTCCTTCAAAACTGTTGCCGTCTTTGTCGAGAAGTCCTTTACCCATTATGGTTTTTCCGATGATGATCGTCGGCTTTTCCTTTGAAGCATTGGCGCTTCTGAGGGCATTCCTTATCTGGTCGTGATCGTTTCCGTCGATGTTTATTACATCCCATCCCCAGGCGCGATATTTCATTGCAGTATCCTCGCAGGTCACTGCCTTGGTTTCGGTCGACAGCTGAATGCCGTTCGAGTCATAAAACATGATAAGGTTATTCAGCCCCAGGTTTCCGGCAAGCCTTCCGGCTCCCTGTGATATCTCCTCCTGCACACCTCCGTCGGAGATGAATGCATAGGTCTTGTGTGCAAAAAGATCCCCGAACCTTGCTGCCAGAAAACGTTCAGCGATAGCTGCACCGACAGCCATTGTATGTCCCTGCCCCAGCGGACCCGAGGTGTTCTCAATACCCCTGTTTATGTCGAGTTCAGGATGTCCGGGAGTCAGACTTTCCCACTGTCTGAAACTTTTGAGATCATCTGTGGAAAAATGCCCGGTCAGCGTAAGAATGGAATAAAGCATGGGCGACATATGTCCGGGATCAAGAAAAAACCTGTCACGATTAATCCATGAAGGATTTGCCGGATCGAAATTCAGAAATTCGGAAAAAAGAACGTGGATAAAATCAGCACCACCCATTGCTCCGCCGGGATGGCCCGATTTCGATTTTTCAACCATCGACATAGCCAGTATGCGTATGTTGTCGGCTGCTCTTTTGTTTACTTCACTATTCATCTAAATATGTATATTAACCGTTAATGTTTTTGACGGTAACAAAAATAGAATTATTTACTTTATAAAAAAACATTCTTTATCGTGACCCTTTTACTGTGATGATGTAAAAGCTCTGTTCTCAGGCAATAAGGATTAGTATTTCAGGTTAAAGCCAGGGTAGTTCCGATGGCAGCGAGTTTTTAAATTCTGCTATCAGAGAGTTCTCATAACTGCCTGAATAAGTCCCGTCTGTAAATCTTCCGAGAGCATCCCCGAGCAGCCTCTTCCACGAGAGAACTTCACGGCCGGGTATCACAGGATAAAACAACACTCCGTTGTCTTTTGCAGCCTGAAGGTCACCGTATGCATCGCCAATCATAAGTATTTTGGCCGAATGGTATTTGTTTTTAGCTGCCAGGGCAAGGTGTTCGGTTTTTGTTCCGTGTTCCTGCCCGGCTATCAGTGTGGCAAAACGCCTTATCCCGTTCTCCTCCCATTCCCTGACAAGAGCTTCCAGCGGTGTCTGCGATATGACTGCTGTGTCGGCAAACGACGATATCCTTTCAATAGCTTCCCTGGCAAAGCCGAAGGGAGGGACACTTTTCAGCCATCTGTTTATTTCGGTATTCACATGTTCGCTCCATTCCAGGATCACAGCAGTTGACGGATCTCCGGTCTTTTCATGATGAGCCCTGAGTGTTGCATTACTGAGTCTTGTTTCGGATGCTATCCATTTTTTAAGATCCCGCGTATCGGGAAGAAGGCATCCTGATTCAATTATCTCGTGGCGTTCAGACAGGTACCCGAAAACCTTAACAATAGCATGAAACCTGTTGAGACCCCTGTAAAATGAATAAAGATTGACAAACTCCCATGTCTCCCTGACATATTTGGATACTGGAAAAAGATTAAAATACTTCAGGGCCGAAGGAATGAAAAACTCTTTCTGTTTTACTTCCATCGAATCAAAAACACAGCCATCGGAATCGATACCTGCAAAAAAGTCATGTTCCGGGATAAAACCGCTCAATTCACTGCCTCGGTCCATAAATGAAAAATTTTCCAAAAATACAAAAATGGGGGAATAAAACAGGTAATAGGAAGGACCCTATTCTCAGGGACAGGTATTTGCGGCCGGAGAAAAAAATGACAGTACTGTTGTACTGTTATTCAATTAGCAGAAATACGCGCGTAGTTTAGTTTAATTCTAAATAGCAAACAATGATATTTATAAGTTTTTTTTACAAAGTATTGTTATTAATTTCACAGCAGGGTTAAAAACTGAGAATATTTTAACCGGAGATTTATTAATTACCTAAAATCAACTTAAAATGTATCAAGTAGAAAATCTTGTTAAGGAATTATCTGACAAGCATGGTCGTGCAAGGGAGAGTCTGATCCCGATACTTCAGGGTATTGTGGAGAAGCATAACTACCTTACAGATGAGGCTATGGTTGAAGTTGCCAGGGAATTGGACATCTCGGCGGCGGAAGTCTACGGAACAGCTTCATTTTATACTTTTCTCGACACACAGGTCAGGGGGAAATATGTAATAAGGGTCTGCAAGACCATTACATGTTCCATGAAGGGTAAAGCGGAGATTATTGAAACCCTTGAAGAGATGCTTAAGATCAGGGTTGGGGAGACAACCTCTGACAGACTTTTCAGTCTTATTGAAACGAACTGTATCGGTTGGTGTCACAAAGCGCCGGCAATACTCATCAATGAGATGCCGTACACCGAGCTTACGCCCGAAAAAGTTTCTGAGATAATCAAAAGTTACATGCAAAGGAAATAATATATTGAACGCTATGAAAAACAAGACATTAAATAAGGTCGATCTGATTTTTGAAAAGGTAGATCCCGAAGAAGTTCTGACAAAAGCGTTCAGGATGTCGCCCGGGGAGATCATAAATGAGGTCCTCGAGTCGGGTCTCAAAGGCCGCGGAGGAGCCGGCTTCCCGACAGGAATGAAATGGAAATTCACGGCTGACGAAAAAGAGCCTGTCAAATATATTGTGTGTAATGCTGATGAAGGAGAACCCGGTACATTCAAGGACAGGGAGATCCTCGACAAGGTTGCCTATAAGGTTTACGGAGGTATGGCCATTGCTGCCAGGGCCGTTGGTGCAAAGGAAGGTATAGTATACCTGAGGGGAGAATACCGTTTCCTACTTCCACAACTGCTCAAAGAGCTCGATGACTTTCACAGGCTGACAGACAAAATAGGATATGATTTCAGAATAAGATATGCTCTTGGAAGCGGGGCTTACATCTGCGGAGAGGAGAGTGCCCTGTTCGAGTCCATCCAGGGTGAAAGGGGAGAGCCAAGGAATAAACCTCCTTATCCTACCAAATCAGGGGTTTTTGGCAAGCCTACTTCTATAAACAACGTCGAGACTCTTGTAACTGCAATGATGATCATCAAGCATGGTCCGGAAGCATATACGAAGCTTGGGACCAAGGATTCGAGAGGATCAAAAGTGTTCTCCGTATCAGGGGATACTCCCACTCCCGGTATCTTTGAGCTTGAGCTCGGGATGACTGTTCAGCAGTTTGTAAATGAATTCGGTGACGGGGATACCAAGGCTGTCCAGGTTGGAGGAGCATCGGGTTTCTGTGTTCCCAGAAAGAAGTTTGCCTCTACTATCATCGGCTTCGAGGGAGTTCCCACAGGTGGGTCAATGAAACTCTTCAACAGTTCACGGTCGATGTATAATGTACTTCATAATTACCTCGATTTCTTCACCGAGGAGTCATGTGGTCAGTGTACACCCTGCAGGGTAGGCTGTCAACAACTACTAAAAGGTGTGGAGAAAGTCAAAAAGGGTGAGGTTAAGTCAACCTATCTCATTGAACTTGTAAAGCTTGCCGACACCATGAAGGTTGCTTCAAAATGCGGGCTGGGTCAGTCGGTCGGTAATGCCTTCAAGACCATAGTAGAAAATTTCAGGGAAGAGATCATTTACTAATTAATGCAAAAACAGATAATTATGATAAATCTTAAAATAAATGACCAGCAGATCTCAGTCAGGGAAGGAATGACTGTTCTGGCTGCTGCCAAGACTCTGAATATAAATATTCCGACTCTCTGCAATCACCCCGACCTCTGTGTAGCGGGTAACTGCAGGGTTTGTGTCGTTGAACAGAAAGGAGCAAGAACCCTTGTAGCAGCATGTGCCATGCCTGTGTCTGAGGGTATGGAGATATATACCAACACTCTCAGGGTAAGAAACGCAAGAAAGCATATTGTCGAACTGCTGCTGTCTGAACACAGGTCCGACTGCACCAAATGCTACAAGAATCAAAATTGTGAACTTCAGACTCTTGCCAACGATTATGCTTTCGGCGACCATGTATTCCTCGACCTGACAACCGAGAAGAAATATCAGATTGACAGATCATCACCTTCCTTTATAAAGGATGACAGCAAATGCATAAGGTGCCAGCGTTGCGTGCGAACCTGTTCAGAACTCCAGTATATTTCAGCTATAGCTGTCTCCAACAAGGGTGCACATCAGAAGATATCTTCTTTTTACGACAAGCCGATGAGCCATGTGGTGTGTACGAACTGCGGCCAGTGTGTGAACCGCTGTCCCACAGGCGCCCTTGTCGAAAAGACCTATATCGATCATGTCTGGGATGCCATCTATGACCCCGACAAGCATGTGGTCGTTCAGACAGCTCCTGCCGTACGTGTGGCCCTTGGTGAGGACCTTGGTTATGACCCGGGTGAAAGGGTGACCGGAAAGATGGTTACTGCCCTCCGCCAGATCGGTTTTGACTCAGTACTCGACACCGACTTCAGTGCCGACCTGACAATAATGGAAGAAGGAACCGAACTTCTTACCCGTCTTAAGAAGGTCCTGGTGGATAAGGATCCTGAAACCAAAATCCCGATGTTCACATCCTGCTCCCCCGGATGGATCAAGTTTATTGAGCATAAGTACCCGGAGCTTCTGCATAACCTCTCAACATGCAAATCACCGCAACAGATGTTTGGAGCCCTTGCAAAGACCTTCTTTGCCAAAAAGAAAAATCTTGATCCTTCAAAAATAGTATCTGTTTCGATAATGCCCTGTACTGCCAAAAAGTATGAGGCTGACCGACCCGAAATGAGGGCCAGCGGCTACAAGGACATAGACTATGTTCTTACAACCCGTGAACTGGCAGTGATGGTAAAGCAGGCCGGTATCGATTTCAGAAACCTTGAACCCTCCAACTTCGACTCCATAATGGGTGACAGTACAGGTGCCGCCGTAATATTCGGTGCCACAGGAGGTGTGATGGAAGCAGCATTGCGAACAGCATACGAGATAGTCACAGGCAGGGAAGTTCCTTTCGCCAATCTTAATATAACACCGGTAAGAGGTATGGATGGTGTTAAGGAGGCCTCAATAAAGATAGAGAACTGCCTCAAAGCATGGAAGTTCCTCGAAGGTGCCGAACTGAAGGTTGCAATAGGCCACGGACTGGTTAATGCCAATAAGTTGATGAAGCAGGTAAGGGAAGGTAAATCGCCCTATCATTTCATCGAGGTAATGGCTTGTCCTGGTGGCTGCCTGGGCGGCGGAGGCCAGCCAATCCCAACCAGTATGGAGATAAGGCAAAAACGTATGAAGGCTATTTACGCCGAGGATGAAAATATGGTTCTTCGCAAATCGCACGACAACCCCGATGTGATAGCCATATACAGCGAATTCCTCGATAAACCCAACAGTCACAAATCACACGAACTGTTACATACACATTATGTTGAACGTGATAACTATTAGTTACGGCTCTTAAGATGAGAGGGTGCCGCTTTACAGGCACCCTCTTTTATTTTGTGTAGTTTTTGATAAACAATATTACCGGGTCTGCCGGCAGGGAT
>CAZBQM010000013.1:0-11637 GCA_964494045.1 uncultured Rikenellaceae bacterium | reverse complement strand
AAGTTGTCAAACCTTTTCGACGCATTTTCCAATACCCTGTCACCAATACTTTCATATGGAACCCCGCGGGCAAGGTATATCTCGGAATATCTGTAGATACCTGTGAACCCGAAAGCATCGAGATCGTCGGCAACAGCCAGAACAGACCCCGGGGAGAATGGATCCTCTTCTGCACTATAGTCCTTTTTATCGTGGTTCTCAATTACCGGGAGTATATCTGAAAAGAAGGATTCGGGGATATTATAAAGGCGGAAGAACTTTTCAGCAAGGATTCTGCTGTGAAAACCGTGGCCGGGACCCTGGTCAACGGACATGCCACAGTCGTGAAGATAACAGGCGACAAGTGTCTTTGAAACCATGTTGAAGAGGGTTGCCGGATCCGGGGGAAGACCGCAGGCCAGCAGCTCCCTGGCATATCTCCATACCCTCCGGTGATGATTGATATCATGGGAGGGGAGGAAGGTGTCTTTCCATTCACCGGCAAAAAAGTACTCAAGCAGGGAAAGATAGTTTTTCTCTGATACCTCAATTGCCCTTGTAAGATCCATAAGAAAAAATTAAAAAAGCAAAAGACCATGCCTTTTGCTTTTGAACAGGCATGAAAAACAGATAATTACTTGTTTATCATCTTCCTGGCCATATCCAGGATGGTGGTGTCGTCAAAGGTTACTATGCCACCGTCTGGTCCCTGTTCAAAATGAATACCAACACTCTGTCCCAGATCAAAGTTTCTCCCTCCGAAGTAGTTTCTTACAGTCTCCTCGTTCAGATCGAGTTTGTCTGCAATAATTCTCATACTTCCGGAGGGTAATTGATCTTTTATCTTCCGGAGTTCATTGAATGTGATGATTTTAGCCATGATTCAGTATTTTATATTTTTATATATTTCCGTAAAGATCCTTTCTCCAAAGTTAATCAAAATTATCCTTATACAAAAACAAATCCATAAAGGATCCATGGCGGTCAAAATAGCGGCCATTGAAGCGGAAAGTGGTATAAAGACTGTTTCCCCTAACGATAAGTGAAGTCTTGCCGGGTTACAGGAAGTAAGGTTTCAGAGTTCTCCAAGTAACTTCAGAAATAGGCTTATAGCCTCCCTTTTCCTGTCGTCAAGAATAAAGTCTATATTTTCGCTAAGGTATTTTCTAAGGGTTTCACCCTGAATGACTCCTTTTTTGCCGAACATTTCCACAACTGCCGGGATATTTTCAACCCCTGTCCGGAGTGCTTCATTGAATTCCTTCCTGAAACCGGGGTCAATTTCCCTGTTTGCAGTCCAGCAGGCAAATACGAAGGGGAGACCTGTATGATCCTTCCATTCCTGGGCCAGATCAAATGAAACGGCAAACCGGTTCTCGTATTCGAAACATTGATCACCGATCAGTACTGTGGCCTCATTGCCTTTTATGTCTGCAAAGTCAAATCCTTCGGAAGTGTTGATCCAGTTGAAACTCCTTTTCCATTTATGCCTTGCCAGAACCTTCACAAGATTCACCGAGGTCCGCGACCTGTAGTCAAGATATACATTCTCAATTTCTTCAATATGGCTGTTTGAAAACATCATTACCGTCCTTACCCTTCCGTTTGCCCCGATACAGTAATCGCCTATGATTTCGGCATTTTCAACCATGGGGAGTGCTGCAACCGGGATCAGCCCGATATCCACTTTCCGGCTTATCAGTTTTCTTGCACAATCTGCCGGATGGTCGGTTTCGAGAATAACCTTCTTTTCAAATCCGCTTTCCTTCATGCCATAGATGAAGGGATAGGTATTGGCATATTTTACCGCTGAAATTCTGATTTCTGACATTACTTTTTTTTACTACAGCAAAAATAGTACTTTTGTGGATACAGGGGAATGACCTGTAAAAGCAAACGGACTAAGATGGAGTTAAATAATCTGACTGCCATATCTCCGATAGATGGGAGATACAGGCAAAAAGTGGATGACCTTGACCAGTATTTTTCAGAGTTTGGTCTGATCAGGTACCGGCTGATGGTTGAAGTTGAGTATTTTCTTGCTCTATGCGAGATTCCGCTTCCGCAGTTGACCGATTTCAAAAAAGAGAATCATCAGATCCTTCGCTCCTTTTATGAAGAGTTCTCGCTTAAGGATGCAGAGAAGGTAAAGGAAATAGAACGTACCACCAACCATGATGTGAAAGCTGTTGAGTATCTGCTTAAGGAGAAGTTTTTTCAGGCAGGCTGGGGCAAATGGAGCGAGTTTATTCATTTTGGTCTTACCTCGCAGGATATCAACAACACTGCCATACCTCTTTCCCTGAAAGATGCTCTTGCTGATGTTTATTTCCCGGTTCTTTTTGAAATCAGGGAGACGATAACAAACTATGCTGACATATGGAAGGATATCCCTATGCTGGCAAGGACACATGGACAGCCCGCCAGTCCCACGAGGCTCGGAAAGGAGTTTTCCGTATTTGTTTCAAGGCTCGACGAGCAATCGAAATATTTTGCCCAGATTCCCTACAGCGCAAAGTTCGGAGGTGCCACGGGCAACATGAATGCTCACCGTGTGGCATATCCTGAAATCGACTGGATTTCATTTGCCGGCTTTTTTGTCAATGAGACCCTTGGTCTTCACCGCTCATTCCCCACAACACAGATAGAGCATTATGACAATATGGCTGCTCTTTTCGATAACATGAGGAGAATCAATGTCATATTAATTGATATGGCCAGGGATATATGGACCTACGTCTCGATGGATTACTTCAGGCAGAAGATCAGAAAGGGAGAGATCGGATCGTCGGCCATGCCTCATAAAGTCAATCCTATTGATTTTGAGAATGCCGAAGGTAACCTGGGTTATGCCAATGCGATTTTTGAACATCTTTCTTCAAAACTGCCGGTATCGAGGTTGCAGCGCGACCTTACAGATTCGACGGTACTGAGGAATATCGGAGTTCCCGTCGGGCATACTGTAGTTGCATTCAACTCCATCCTTAAGGGATTGAATAAGCTGATAGTCAATGAAGAAAAAATCAGGGAAGATCTTGATGGCAACTGGGCTGTAGTTGCTGAGGCTATACAGACCATACTCCGCAGGGAAGGCTTTCATAAACCCTACGAAGCCCTGCTCGAACTGACCCGCACAAACCAGAAGATAACCAGAACATCGATAATCAGCTTTATTGATAATCTTGATATTGCCGGCAACGTAAAAGAGGAATTAAAAGCAATCTCTCCATTCAACTATACAGGTTTTTAATTATTAGGTCAGAAGATGAATAAGGCAAGGTTGCTGCTGAGATATCTAATACCATACAGGTTATCAGCTATCAAAAATATTGTTTTCAACGTGTTAAGCGCCATCTTCGCGCTTATCTCCTATACTCTTGTAATACCCTTTCTTAATATACTTTTCAGCCGGTTTGAAACGGTGCCACATCCGGGGGAATTTCAGCTGAACCTCGAATACTTCCAGTCTTTCGGCAACTATTACATCAGTTCAATTATTGAGCAGTACGGTGAGACAGGAGCATTGATGCTTGTAATAGCAGTTGTTATAACCGCGAGTTTTTTCAAGAACGGATTCGTGTTTCTTGCCAACAACAGTATGGCCTATATCAGGGCATGTACAGTAAGGGATCTGAGAAATACACTCTACCGCAAGGTCCTGCGTTTGCCCCTGTCCTTTTTCTCAGATGCGAGGAAAGGAGATGTTATGACAAGAATCTCGAATGACGTTCAGGAAGTTGAGATATCGATAGTCGCTTCACTTACGATGCTTTTCAGGGATCCTCTTTACATACTCACCTTTGTCATATATCTGTTTGTCACAAGTGTTCAGCTTACCATGTTTGCCCTTGTCCTGCTACCCATCAGCGGATGGATGATAGGAAGGGTGAGCCGTACACTCAGGGCTTCGACCCTTGTCGGACAGCAACATCTGGGAAGGCTCCTTTCAGTTGTTGAGGAGACCCTGTCGGGTCTCAGGATAGTAAAGGGATTCAATGCTGAAGAAAAGATGGACCGGCAGTTTGCTGCCACCAATAACAAGTACTCCAAGGTGTTTAAACGTGTTATACGCAAAGCATACCTGGCATCTCCGGTAAGTGAATTCCTTGCTACCATAGTACTGATGATAGTCATGTATTTCGGCGCTTCCCTTGCCCTTAAGGGTACAGGGAATATGACTCCAGATAAACTCATTGCCTTTCTCATTATTTTTTCACAGATCATACCTCCGGCAAAGAACATAACAACAGCATGGTTCAATATCCAGAAGGGAATGGCTTCTATCGACAGGATAGGCCAGTTGCTTGATGCAGATGAAAAGCTGATTGACAAGCCTGATGCAATATCTCTTTCAACCTTCAGGGAAACAATCGAATTCAGGGGCGTCTGGTATGCCTATAACAATGAACCCGTATTACGTGATATCAACCTGGTTATCAGAAAGGGACAGACCGTGGCCATAGTTGGCAAATCGGGAGCCGGCAAGTCAACCCTTGCCGACCTTCTGCCACGGTTTATTGATCCCGACAGGGGATCCGTCCTTATTGACGGAACTGATATAAGGGACATAAGGTTAAAGGACCTCAGGAATCTGATGGGAATAGTCAGCCAACAGCCCATACTCTTTAATACATCATTCAGGGATAACATTGCTTTCGGGTCAGATGAAGCGGAAATGGAAAGAGTTGAAAATGCCGCCAGGATAGCAAATGCTCATGACTTTATATGTGAGACAGAGGAGAAATATGATCATCTGGTGGGAGAGTCGGGAAACAAGCTCAGCGGGGGCCAGAAGCAGAGGATAAGCATTGCCAGGGCTATTATGGCCAATCCTCCTGTTCTCATTCTTGATGAGGCAACATCTGCTCTTGATACTGAATCGGAAAGACTTGTCCAGGATGCCATAATACAGTTGATGAAAAACCGGACCTCTGTGGTTATTGCTCACAGGCTTTCCACTATTCAGCATGCCGATGTGATAGTAGTACTTGATGAGGGAAGGATAGTTGAGATGGGAACCCATCAGGAGCTGATCGCGAGGGAAGAGGGTTTTTACAGGAAGCTCTACAGTTTCCAGGCTATCTGATTCCGGGCTTAGGTTCTTTTCATCATTTTTGATGTATAAATGACTTTCCTGACAGGTAAGTGTGAAAGTGTTTTGATTTAATTTCATGATAGTGAGAGTCGTAAGATTTTTTTATTTCGCTTTTTTCTGCTTGTTACTATTGTCAGTGTCTGCCCTGTCTGCCAGGGCCCAGATAAATTTCCCTTTTCACTCTGAATACAGATATCTTAAGGGTAAAGATGCAGCAGGGCTTCCAACTGGCTGGAAAGAGCCAGGATTTGATGATTCGGCCTGGCAGGAGGGAAGTGCCCCTTTCAGGTATGGCGACGGAGCCTATGGTGTTGAACTGACCGACATGATCAATACCTACACAACCCTTTACCTGAGGTCCACGTTTTTGTGCTCCTCACCCGACAGGTTGATT
The DNA here is from genome assembly GCA_964494045.1 of uncultured Rikenellaceae bacterium. Classification (GTDB taxonomy): domain Bacteria; phylum Bacteroidota; class Bacteroidia; order Bacteroidales; family VadinHA17; genus LD21. The sequence goes on along the minus strand of CAZBQM010000013.1, from coordinate 6,169 downwards.
GATCTCGTGTTTACAGCTGACTATGATGACGGGTTCATAGTATGGGTTAATGGCATAGAGGCTCTCAGGGCAAATGCTCCTGCCAGTCCAGCCTATAATTCGGTTGCCCCGGCAAACCATGAATCGGGAACAGCAGAGACCTTTGTCGTTTACAAAAGTTCTCTTGAATTGCTTGAAGGGAATAATGTTATTGCCATCCAGGCATTTAATCTAAATTCGTCAAGCTCCGATTTCTATTTCGATATGTCGGTCTTTGCTGAGGAACATCTTCCTGAAATAACAGACACCATTGGTATAGGTTTTTCTGTCGCCTCAGGATTCTATGACAATCCTTTTGATGTTGTTCTGACTTCTCCTGATCCTTCACGGCAGATAGTTTATACACTTGACGGAAGCAATCCGCAGACATCGGAAAATGTTTTTTATGGAAATTCGCCACTGGTTGTCAGAATTGATCCTGCCTCTCTTCAGGGACGTTCAGAAACCCCCGGTGTTGTGGTCAGGGCTTCACAGGCTGAAGAAGGATACAAATCCTCAAAACCTTCATCAGTAACTTACCTTTTTATGGATTATATCCTGAATCAGACCTGGCCGGGAGGAGACTGGCCGGTGTCCATGGTGAATGAACAGCTTATTGATCTCGAGATGGACAGAGAGGTTATTGAAAATCCTCTTTATTCTTCATCGATCGATGATGCACTTCTTGATCTGCCTTCAATCTCAATAACAACCGACCTTAAGAATCTTTTTGATCCCCAGACCGGCATTTATGTTAATGCCGAGGGTCATGGTACATCATGGGAGAGGGATTGCGGAGTGGAACTAATAAACCCGGATGGTTCACCGGGATTCAGTGTAAATGCCGGATTAAGGATCAGGGGTGGGGCCAGCCGGAGCGCAGGATTCCCCAAACATTCATTCCGGCTGTTTTTCAGGGAGAAATACGGAATGGATAAACTGCGCTTCCCTTTGTTCGGAGATGAGGGTGCCTCTGTCTTCGACAAGATCGACCTGAGAACTGAACAGAACTATGCCTGGAGTACCGGCAACTCTCTTAATTCCATGGTAAGAGAGGTGTTTTCGAGGGATTCCCAGAGAGATATGGGACGCCCCTATACACGCAGCCGTTATTACCATCTTTATATAAATGGTATGTACTGGGGTTTATACCAGACCCAGGAACGTTCGGAAGCAAGGTTTGCCTCCACCTATTTCGGAGGAAAAGACGAGGATTATGATGTCATAAAGGTTAATACGGAGAATTATGCGTACTCAGTTGAAGCAACTGACGGCAACACAGATTCGTGGAAAAGACTGTGGGACATGTGTGCCACCGGTTTTGCTTCAAATGCAGATTATTACAGGCTCGAAGGAAAGGATGAAAATGGCAATCCTGTAAAGGGCGGTGAAGTAATGGTCGACATAGACAACCTTATTGACTATATGATGGTGATCTTCTATACAGGAAATTTCGATGCTCCGTCTTCATCTTTCTTCAGCAACAAGGGAGCTAACAACTTCTACGCCATCGACGACAGAACTGACCGGTCGAAGGGCTTTACATTTTATGCCCACGATTCGGAGCATTCCCTTTTTGATGAGCCGCGGTCACCAGGAGTGGGAATAACTGAGGACAGGGTCAATCTCGGAACAAGGACTGATAATTATGTAATGGAGGTAGCCTATTTTTCGAGGTTCCATCCTCAATGGCTTCATTTCAAACTGACTGAAAACGCTGAATACCGTGCCCGTTTTGCTGACAGGGCCTATATGCTCCTTAATAAGGGAGGGGCTTTTGATCCGGCCAATTCGCTCGAAAGATTAAATAAAAGGGTGGAACAGATTGACCTTGCTGTTATTGCTGAATCGGCCAGGTGGGGAGACGGCAAAAGACCTCAGGGCAGCCCCTATACAAGGAACAACCAATGGATGTCGGAAATAAAGAAGATCAGGGAGAATTTTATTCCTGTAAGGAACGCATATGTCATCAGGCAACTCCAGACAGCAGGTCTCTATCCTGAAGTAATTGCCCCACAGGTAAAAACCTCAGGTGAGATTATTGATGAGGACAGGGTTCTCCTTTCATCTCCTGTTGAGATTGAGATCATAAACCCGAATCCTACGGGCGTGTTGTACTATACCACAAACGGGGTGGACCCGCGGGATGACGGAGGAAAGATCTATTCGGGATCTTTGTTCTGCCTTGATGACATAACTATGGATATTACCGGATCTACAGTGCTCTTTGTTCGTGTCTACGCAAACGGGAAATGGAGTGCCCCTGAACGTATTAGTTTTGTCAGTCAGGTCGAGGATTATTCAAACCTCAGGATAACCGAAATACACTACCATCCGTCTGAAATTATCTCGGGAAATGATACCACCGGCGGAAAGGATCTTGAGTTCATCGAGTTTAAGAACACCGGAAAAACTGCTATTGACCTGTCGGGACTAGTACTCGATTCAGCCGTTTATCACGAGTTTTCCGAAGGCTTCCTGCTGGCTCCTTCACAGTTCTATGTAATAGCTTCAAAACCTTCATATTTCTATGATGAGTACGGACTTGTTGCTTCAGGGAACTACCGCGGAAATCTTTCGAATGCAGGCGAACAGATACTGCTTACTGATCCACAGGGGACTTCTCTTATGAATTTTTTCTACAGTGATGATTCACCCTGGCCGGGGGATGCCGATGGAGACGGTTACAGCCTTTCCTCAGTGGACGCAAATCCGGCAGGCAATCCGGGTAATGAAGAGTACTGGACCATATCTGTAAAGAAAGGTGGAACACCTTTCGCCGATAATGTTGATGGTGGTCCCGTCACACCCGGAAAACCCGACGGATCACTTTTAGTTTACCCCAATCCTTCGACAGGACCTGTTACTCTCAGACTGATTTCAGACAAGGAAATAAACCAGGTCAGGATTACTCTTTATAATCTTTCAGGAAAACCTGTTTATGAGACAATAGTCGGAAATCCGGGTATGTTTGATCTGAATGAAAAGGGACTTGCTGCAGGTGTGTATATTATGAATGTTGCTGCAGAGGGTTATAACTCAAGAATTCGTATTATACTTATAAAATAGACAATCATCTGAGAAATGTTTAGACGTTTGCTACTTTTTACACTTACTGTCTTATTGCTTTTCCCTTCTGTTATGGGACAAAAGCAGAAAGCCAGGCATACATTTTTTCCGGGCCCTTCGGATTTCTATATCGACGGGGCTCCTTTCCAGTTAATCAGCGGTGAGCTTTATCCTTCAAGGATCCCTGCCGACTACTGGAGTCACCGGATCAGGATGGCCAAGGCTATGGGCTGTAATACAATCACTGCCACCATATTCTGGAATTTTTACGAGACGGACGAAGGAGTGTTTGATTTTCTTGAAGGAAACCGTAATCTGATGTTGTTCTTTCAGATGGTAAAGAATGAGGGGATGTGGCTTCTGCTTAAACCGGGTCCCTTCGTTTCCGATGGCTGGGATGCAGGTGGCATCCCGGCATATATCACCGGTAACCCGGAAGTCGTTCCGGGTGATGCAACCTTTATGAAGGCGGCGGAAAGATATATCAAACAGCTGTCGGTTTTACTGAAACCTCTCCAGATAACAGACGGAGGCCCTCTTCTGATGATCCAGCTTGATGATCACTACGGCTCAAGGGGAGATGATCCGGAGTATCTGAAAAAGATAAAGGACATGTGGATCTCAAACGGAATCAATGTTTCCTTTTTTACCAACGACGTTCCTGAAAGGGATGCCCTTGAAAAGGGTACCCTGAAGGAGTGTATCACCGGACTGTCGGATTTTGCAGGTAAGGAAGATCTTCAGACAGCTCAGGAGATTAATCCCGGTTTACCTGTCATTGTTTCCCTGCCTGCAGGGAAGATAACCGTTTGGGGAGGTGAGGAGGAAAAGACCGATACTGCAATGCTTCACAAAAACCTCAGATTCCTGCTTGAAAACAAAAAGTCAGTTAACATTCATATGTTACACGGAGGAACCAACTTTGGCCAGCAAGCCGGAGCCATAGTCACGGATTCTTCGTATCAGCCCGCAAGAACCAGCACTTCTTTCAATTCGCCCATCGACGAGCAGGGAAATGCGACTGAAGAATACAATGCCCTGAAAAAGATCATCGCGCCATTTGTTCCCCTGACCCGGGAACCGATTACCATTCCCGAGCCGCTAAAATCGATGGAGACTTCGTCCATCGGAATGAATATTTTCACATCCGTGTGGGATAACCTGCCCGAACCCGTCAAAGCGGCTCAGCCTCTTACATTAAGGGATCTGGGGCAGACCTCGGGATTTGTTCTTTACAGAACAAGGCTGGCCACGGAAAAGGCTGGAAGACTGGTCGTGACCGGACTTCATGATTACGCCACAGTATTTGCCGATGGCGTTTATATCGGAATTATCGACAGGAGAAAGGACAGCACTTCGCTCATCATCCCGGCAGGGAAGAACCCCAGCCAGGTACTTGACATTTTTACTGAAGCAATGGGGCGTCCGCTTGCCTTTGAGGGGAAAGGCATCACCGGACCTGTTACTTTTGAAGGTGAAGAATTGCACGACTGGGAGATGTTCAGGTTTCCGATGGACTCGAAATATATTTATAACCTCAGATCATCCAACCGTAATCCGGGGAAAGGAGGCATCTTTTTCAGGGGGACTTTCTTCCTGTCTGATAAAGCAGATATCTTTTTTGATATGTCGAACTTCGGAAAAGGAGTGGTATGGGTTAATGGCAATAACCTTGGGAGGTACTGGAATATAGGTCCCGGCAGAAGACTCTTATGCCCGGTGGGTTTCCTCAGGGAAGGTTCAAATGAGATAATGGTTTTTGACCTTCACAGAACCACTCCGGCCATTATTATTGGAAAGAAAACCCCCATCGGCTGACAGTCGGATAATCATTAATTTAACAAAATATGAGACGTTTATTTACAGTATTTCTGATTATGATATCGGTGATGGAAGCAGGTGCCGGATCGGTCTGGACCAATGTGGCTGAGAAGGGTGCGGACAGGACCGGTACAACAAAGTGTACGGTTATAATCAACTCTCTTATTGACTCCCTTTCCTCTGCGGGAGGAGGGACCCTCTATTTTCCGGCAGGGAAATATCTGACCGGTGCAATAGTTATGAAGAGTAATATCACCCTCTGGTTCGATTCAGGCTCTGTTATACTCTTCTCTAATGATTTTGAAGACTATCTTCCGATGGTACCTTCAAGGTGGGAAGATGTGAGAGTCAGAAACTTCAGGTCACAGATCTATGCTTACCAGTGCGAAAATATCGCCATCAGAGGCAGCGGACATCTTGAAGGGCAGGGGAAGAAATGGTGGGACTACAAGTTCGGTCTTGATGCCGGAAAACCTGTTGATGGCAGATGGCAGGAGATATTCCGAAAGGAAAATGCTGAACTTCTCAAACGGAATGTATACCTGCAGGATAAGCATGATTTCCTGAGACCTCCTATGGTCACAACATATGAGTGTAAAAATGTCCTTATCGAAGGAGTCAGCTTTTCAAATCCTCCTTTCTGGACCATCATGCCCTGTTTCTCCGAGAATGTTACAATTACCGGAATAACAATCCGCAACACCGGAGAGTCGCCCAACACTGACGGGATAGATCCTTCTTCCTGCCGTAACGTTCATATATCAAACTGCCATATCTCTGTTGGTGATGACTGCATTGTAATCAAATCAGGCAGGGATGAAGACGGGAGAGAAGCCGGCATGCCCACGGAGAACGTAACAATCACCAACTGCACCATGCTCGAAGGTCACGGGGGAGTGGTTATAGGAAGTGAGATGAGCGGTGGTGTCAGGAGGGTTACTATCTCTAACTGTGTGTTCGAAGGTACCGACAGGGGGATAAGGCTCAAGACTATGAGGGGCCGTGGTGGAGAGATTCAGGATTTAAGGGTTTCAAATATTACAATGAATAACATGGTCCGGGAAGGGATAATGATAAACATGAGATATCAGCCCACTGAACCTGAGCCTGTATCTGAAAGAACCCCGGCCATTAACAGCATTCAGATTTCAAATATTAATATCAGGGGCGCAAGGCAGGCTGTTGCCATTTTTGGACTTGAGGAAAGGGAAGCTTCCGGTATATCCTTTGATGATATAAGGATATTTGCAGAAAAAGGCAT
>CAZBQM010000012.1:0-46203 GCA_964494045.1 uncultured Rikenellaceae bacterium | reverse complement strand
GGAGCAATAGCGGGAGATTACTTCTTTTTTGAAAACATATCTATAAGGAATACAGACACTTAGGTCAAGATGGCGATTCCTGGTGGCACCACAAATAAGAATCCGATTACATTTTTCTAAAATGGTCGGATTTTTTATTTTCTGTTTTTTCTAACCAGTTTTTTAGGATCAAGTCGAAAAGGCGGTTTATTAAATCAATCTGCATTATCCCGGCAATTACTATAAACATTACATGGTTAAGCAGCGGATAAAAATATTTCAGAATCCCTGAGGTTGATATTATATGAATAAAAATTGTTATTATTATCCCAAAAGCAAACGAAATGAAGAATTTTATTATTAGGAAGTCAGTTGTATTTACCGTTTCATGTTTTATCTCTGTTCTTGTAATAATCCCCGAAATGTTTGCGCAAAGTGCGGGATATGATGATGCCATTGCCAGGTACAGGAAGGGAGATTTGATTGTAAAGGCAAAGAAGGGCTCGAAGGTTACTGTTGAACAGCTCGGGCATGAATTCTGGTTCGGATGTGCTATCCCAAACAGTCTCGGTGGTCGCGGTATGTCGCCTGAGAACATGGAAATTTTCAAACAGAAATTCCTTGATAATTTTAACTCTGCCGTAACGGAAAATTCTCTTAAATGGGCTATCATGGAACCCCGGAAAGACATGGAGAACTATGAAGTTACTGATTCCATCCTTGCATGGACCGAGAGGAATAACATCCCTTTAAGAGGGCATAACCTGTTCTGGGGTATTTTCAAATCACCCAATACGGGCCAGCAATATGTACAGCAATGGGTCGCTGAGCTTGGGGACGATGAATTAAGGCAAAGGATAAAGGAAAGGGCAATAAGGATCACGAAATACTATAAGGGAAGGTTTGCGGAGTATGATATGAACAACGAAATGATCCACGGCAACTATTACGAGGACAGGTTAGGACCTGAAATAACCAAACTAATGGCTGAATGGGCCCACCAAGGTGATCCGGATGCAAAATTATGGCTTAACGATTATGATATTCTGATTAAAGACTCACCGCTGGGTATTGGGCTTCCGGAGTATATGGCTCATATCAGGAAATTGCTTAAGGATGGAGTACCTATTGCAGGAATTGGTGTACAGGGACACAGTTTTCTGGAAACATTTGACAGGCAGTATGTGAAAGATGCTCTTGACTCACTCGCCAAATTCAACCTGCCTATCCGGATTACTGAATTCAATATCCCGGGTATGAGATCAACACTGAAAAATGCCCGGTTGACACAGGAACAGGAGATAATAAAGGCTAAAGAGATAGTCGATTTCTACAGGCTTTGCTTTGCTCATCCTGCCATTGAGGGAATAATAATGTGGGGTTTCTGGGAAGGAGCTAACTGGATACCATCTTCCTCGATGTACAGCCGCGACTGGACCCCCACACCAACAGCAACAGCATACCATGACCTGGTTTATAATGAATGGTGGACAAAAGAATCAGGCGTCACCGGGAAAAAAGGAATCTATTCCGTTCCGGCATTTTATGGAAAATACAGGGTTACCGTTAACGGAGTATCAAAAGAGGTCGATCTTACAAAAGCCGTAGGTAAGATAACAGCAGATTTCAGAAAATGATTATTCAAAATCCCTTGGTACGCCGCAGATCATCTTGAAGTACTTGTCAGCCGAGTTGTTCCTGTACTGATGTTTTTCATCAGGATTTACAAGTGCAAAATCGCCGCTCTTTAAAGGGTGTTCATTCCCGTTTATGTCGGTCAGCATACCTTCACCTTCGATTACAAAATTCATATGTTCGAAGGGGTGGCTGTGGAACGGGGTATGCCCTCCGGGTTCAAGGGTAAAAACCCTGAATGAATAAACCGGAGTGCCATCGTTTTTCCCCAGGGGAAGCTGTTTCCAGGCTCCTGAAGCACCTTCAGTCTGAACCTTTTTCTTTTCGACCTTGTCTAATGCAACTATTTTCATATTCAATACCTGATACTATTTCAAAAGTTAGGACCACCATCCCTGACCCGGAATTACCCAGGTCTAAGGAATCTTTATAGCCAGAAACAAAGGTAGTTGTAAAAGGTTATATCACAATTGATTTTTGGTGACATAATTTCATACGGCTGAAGACATTAATCTGATAAACGGAGAAAGGCCGGTCCCTTTCTCAACTAGGGCCGGCCTTTCCATTTAAATTTTATCAGGTCTCACTGTCCGGACCTGGGTCAGGGTTATTCACATTTGAGATTTGCCCTCTGGGCCTTTGAGGCTTCCAGGAAAGGTCCGTACAAGGCATTCTTGAACGAACCACATGCGGCTGAGTTGTCACCCTTGCCTGCCTGGCCAACTGCAAGCTGATAGTAGTATTTGGCCTTGGCTTCAGCATTTCCAGTTTCAAGGGCCAGTCCCTTGTTTGCATTCTCAATTCCGGCGTCGAAATTCTTTTGTTTATTGTAAACATCGGCAAAGAAGTAGTAAAGATCTTTGTCTTCACCATATTTTGCAGCTTTGTTGAGAAGCGTCATGGCTTCTTCGAGGTTCTCAGCCTGACTGGCCTGTGAACCGGCAGCACGGAAATATTCAAGGGCAAGTGTGGAGGCCTGTGCCTTCAGTTCATCATCCTTGCCGGCCTGAAGTTTGCCAAGATAAAGATCAACGGTTTCTTCAAAGGCAACGCTATTGTTCTGCTTTCTATAGATAAGAGCTTTGTTATAGATGGCAGGAAGATAATCGGGATTAACAGAAAGGAGACTGTCAAAGGAGGCAATAGCATTGTCAAAATCCTCTTTGGCGAAGTATTCTGACGCCATGGTCAGATAACCCTGAAGAAGTATCTTGCCTGCATTTTCCTTACCTGAAGCGCTGTTGTACTTCTCGGCGGCAGCCTTTGCTTTCTTTGCAGCTGAAATGATTTCGGGAGCAGGTTTCTTTTCATTCACGGCGTTGAGTGCAGCCTTAACGTACAGGCCAGGGAGTACCTGGGCAGCTTTCTGTTTGAGATCGGCAGCAGTATCACCTACCTTGTCAGCAAGTGCTATGGCATTTTCAAAAGCATTAATGGCAGCAGGCACGTCGGTCTGGACTGCCTTGGCCCCTTCATTGTATGCCTTAATAACATCAGCTCTCTCCTGAGCAATGAGGTTTGCACTTATCAAAAGAAAGAGGAGCAGGATAGCGGAAACTTTTTCTGTTTTTCTGATAATCATTTTTCAAAGTATTTATTAGGTTAGTAATCAGATTTTCATTTATTGACGCATAAATATAGGATTTTTTTTAAAAAAATAAGAATTGTGATATTTAACACTTTTTAATAATTTCCTGAAGTCAATACCACAATGATCGGGCCAAAACGGTTATCAAGGCAAGTAATCCAGAATTCTGCAAAACTCACCTTTTAAACGCCGGATGCCAGGAGTTTATTAAAACCAGTCTGATGGTTACTTTTTCAGGCTGAGAGCCCTGAGATAATGTCTATTTAGCTTATAAACAGGCTTTTACTTGAATATTCAGGATCGCAGGTAAGGTTAACCTTAAGTTTTCTCCATCCTGCTTCATCCCCCGGCGTGGGTATATGTGTAATATGAACCTCACAGTTGCGCAACTGCTTGAGGTTTTCAAGGGCCATCTTGGCGGCGGGGTTTGAGAGGGCGCTTATACCAAGAACTATAAGTGTCTCATCAACATCAAGGCTGACCATTTTCCCGTCGAGGATATTTTTCTTAAGATGGGTAACCGAATCTATGATATTTTCAGGCAGAAGGTATAGTTTGTCGGGAAGGCCGGCAAGGTATTTAGCCGCATTTAGGACAAGGCTTGATGAGGCATGTAGCAGATGTGAATTCTTGCCTGTGATTATGGTCCCGTCGGGTAGTTCAATAGCGGCTCCGCAGAAGATCCCAGCATTGCCCTTGCCTGTTTTTTCAGCTTCCCTTGCTGCTTTTCGTGCCGGCAAAACAACTTTCCGGTCTTCGGGTTTGGCTCCGACTTTTTTCAGGATCTTTTCTATCCTTTCGAGGGTCTCACGGTCGGCGAGTCCCATGGCATACTCAACAGCACACCTGAAATATCTTCTGATGATCTCCTGGTATGAAGCCATTGAAATAATAGAGTCGTCGATAATGCCGGTACTGGCACGGTTGACTCCCATATCGGTCGGTGATTTGTACATGGATTCACCTCCGGTGATCTTTTCAATGATTCTCTTAAGGAGATTAAAGGCTTCAATATCGCGGTTGTAGTTAACTGTCTTTATACTGTATGCTTTCAGGTGATGCTCATCTATAAGCACCCTGTCTTCAAGGTCGATGGTGGCTGCTTCATAGGCAAGGTTGACCATATGATCGACAGGCAGATCCCATATCGGGAAGGTCTCAAACTTTGCATAACCCGCCCTGACACCCTGCTGGTGTTCGTGGTAAAGATTGCAAAGGCAGGTTGCCAGCTTGCCGCTTCCGGGGCCCGGACCGGTGACGATGACTATTGGTTTTGTAGTCTTTACATATTCATTTATCCCATATCCCTGATCACTTACTATCAGATCCACATCGGTGGGATAACCTTTTGTCGGATAATGCAGATAAACCTTGATGCCTCGCATTTCAAGCTTGTTCCTGAAAATCCTGGCAGGGGTCTGATTCTCATAGCGCGTTATTACTACCGCTGTCACATCAACACCCCATTCCCTGAAGTCATCTATAGTTTTCAGGGCATCGGCATCGTATGTGATACCAAAGTCGGCTCTTATTTTTTTCCTTTCAATGGCTCCGGCATGGATGCACAGGATAACATCTATCTTGTCCTTCAGAATCTGAAGCAACCTCATCTTGACGTTAGGATCAAAACCCGGCAATACCCTGGCGGCGTGGTAATCGTAAAGTATCTTGCCTCCGAATTCGAGGTAAAGCTTATGATTAAAACGGTTAACCCTCTCAAGGATGGCAGCGGTCTGTTCCCTGAGGTAAATTTCATTATCGAATCCCTTACGGGTTTTATTATCCATAGTAAGAAAACAAATCAAATAATTAAGGACCTCAATATTAGAAAATTTTTCAGTTCAAGGTATTTTGAAAATATGAATTAAATCAGGTTTTATTCAACCGGCTTTTAACGCAAGGATCATTATTACAGAAATGGCTCAGCTGCAGGCCTCAGGAATCAGAAACAGATTCTTCAAGGTCGCGAAGAGCATCACGGTCAAGTTCATAGCTGAAACCTTTTTCGGATGGCCTGATAGTGATGATCTTAAAGATTACCAGGTTTGCAAGGATCGACTCAGCTCTCCATGGAGAGATTCCGGCAAGCCTTCTGAAACCCTGAAGGGTGATGAAGTCATTCTCTGAAAGGTGGTCGAAGAGTATCCTTTCAGGCTTGCCGAATTTCACAAGTACTCCTGTTCCTTTCCTTTTCTTTTTCCATATCTGAAGCATGACCCTGTTGGCAAGAAGGTTCTGATCGTTGTGCCTGAAATATGCAAGCCATTTCCCTTCCTCGTCTTTTACCCTGTAAGGCTTTTCGATACCCTCCTCAACTTTTACTTCGACCAGGGTTTTACCGGCATAATTATGCTGAAATATGGTGTATTTAATCTCAGGACTGCACCAGAGATGGGCAGCCGTATCGATCATGTAAATCTCTTCATCTGACTTTATCCCGGCAATTGAACCGTTATCCCTGACCCCGATGAGTATCACGCCACCGTCAGTGTTGGCAAAGGCAACAAGGGTCCTTGCTATCTTTCTGCTGTCGGATATACAGTATTTGAAATCCAGATGCAGGTTTTCACCTTCTGCAATCAGTTTCTTTATGTATTCGTTCATCGCAGATGACTTGTTCTCAGATTTTCCTTAAACAAACATGTGTCAGGTATCTATTCCCCGGTCGTCTTGATTTTAAGAACAATTACACTGTATGGTTCCATCACGAGTTCAATGTTTTCAGAGCAGGGGATCTTTTTTTCAATTACCTTAATTGCATCGGGGTCTTCAATTGATGCTTTGGCCGATATATTAGCGCTGACAGTATAAAGAGCGGCATCAGTGTTTTTATCTACGATAGCTCCCTTTATCTTTGCAAGAAGAGTATTGTTTTTTCCTTCGTAATTAACGGCTTTGATTATAATCCATTGCCTGTCTTCAGTCATGGTGGCAACAGCATCTATGGTGCCCGGCTGCCAGTCTTCAGGCTTCATCTGCGAGATGTCTTCAAAAAAGACGTTGCGGTTGGCGATATCACTGTAGGTTCCGGTGGCAGTTGCCACGAGATTTGGGGCGTAGTTTTGATGGAAAAGTTTTTCTATCACATAACCGGCTCCCGGGAACCAGGTAACATGGTCGTGATAAATGAAGGCTGTCCAGGTAGGATCATCTGTAGTGTTACGCATGAGAAGGGCAGGGCAGGTCATTTCAATATGATCTCCCAGCCGTTCATATAACATCAGGCTGCCTGCTGTATGAAGCCCTGCTTTCCAGTCGTAGGTCCTGCAAAGGCCCCATTCAAGTACTGCAGGTTTTATATCGGGGTATTTTGATCTGCCTATATAGGAAATCAGTTCTTCAAGATAATTGCCAATTCTTGTTATACCCGTCTGAAAATTTTCATCTTCATATTCATAGTTATGGCATCCCAGGATATCAAAATTCTGTCCGGCAATGTCAATCACTTTCTGGCTCCAGTTAAGATCGTTTGATCTTTTCTGACCGCAGGCCACAATAATAAGTGAAGGGTCGATAGCACGTATTGCTGATCCGTAGATATTGACAATCTCAGCATACGACTCGGGAGTGAATCCATTATTCATTGGTTCGTTATCGATCTGGAAATACTTCACCCCGTATGGTCCGGGATGTCCGTTTGCTGCTCTTATCTTTCCCCATTCAGTCTCCGGCCCGTCGTTAAGATAATGGATCCAGTCCATGGCATATTTTATTTCTTCTGTACTTGTTCCTGTAGCTGGAAGAACAATAAGAGGTTCAGAGCCCAGCTGCCTGCAAAGTTCCATAAACTCATCAGTTCCGAAACCATAGTAATCAGAATAGCCTCCCCAGAAGGTATTGGGATTGTATATTCGTGATTCACGGTTACCTATTCCCTCTTTCCATTTATAGATGGTGGCATATGATCCGCCCGGCCACCTGATAAAGGGAGGGTTGAGACCATCGAGAGCTTTGAAGAGATCCGGACGGAATGGCCCGGCAGCCTTTGTCTCAGCACTCATAACAGAAATAAAATCAATAAGAAGAGTCCCGTTCCCCTTTGCCTCAATCTCAATTTTCGCGTTGGTAATACGATCGGGTACTGTGAAAGAGAACTCCGATTTCTGCCACGACTTACCCGGTCGGGCAGGAGATATCTGTTTTATAAGTCCTCCGGAATTATCAAGTATTTTAACAACTGCCCTTACTGAGCCATCAGCACTCTGTGTAAACAGCGATCCCAGATATTCCTTCCCGGGTTCAAAGAAAAAACGATCCTGACTTACAGCGGACTTTCCTTTACCGGTCTTTAGCTGAAGACAACTTTTACCGTTACCGGGATCATTGCCTGTGATTGAAACAAGGTTTGCCTGACCCGGAATTTCCCAATATGTTTTAAAGTCATCACCTTCAAATCCCTGGCCCCTTACCTGTTCGGCAAATAACCCGTCAACGACCGAATGGTTGATATGTTCGAGGAAATGGCCATAAACAGATTCATTGATCTTCCCTGGCTGCCGTTCCGTATCTACCAACAGAACACCAACCCTCTGTGGGCTAACGCCTGTATTTACCTGTGAAAATGAATTAAAACATACCAGTGAGAATATTACACTGGCAAGTATTGAAGTTTTGATTTTAACTGGTGATTTCATCCTTTTTTTCTTAAAATTAATCGGGTAATCCCATGAATATTAAACACTTATTTTATTTTCGTTTATAACGACAAAGCCCCATGCTTTGGCCTCAACAATTAACTGACTATCAGATAAGTGACATATGCTACATAGATAATCAGGAAGACTATTCCTTCCGGGCGGTGTATCTTTCTTTCCCTGCCTGTAAACACAAATATAAATAACAATAGGCTCACTGCCACATTCAGAATGAGATCGAGGTTGGCCATGGGCTGGACCGCAACAGGATTGATGACCGCACTAAGACCCAGAATGAAGAAAATATTGTAGATATTCGAGCCTATCACATTACCGATCGCTATCTCGGCATTTTTCTTTCGGGCTGCAATTACCGAGGTGGCCAGCTCAGGAAGCGAGGTGCCGACCGACACCACAGTAAGGGCAATGACTCTTTCGGTAAGGCCTATCAGAGAGGCTACCTTAACGGCAGAAAACACTATCACCCTGCCTCCCAGGACAAGCAGTAACAATCCGGCGAAGAGTAAAACAAGCGCCTTTGAAACTGGTTTGTCCTGTACTTCAACTCCGCCTGAATAACCTTCAGAAACTGCCAGGTGGATGTTGTAAGCGAGGAAGATAGCAAAGAACAACAACAGGATTAATCCTTCTGTTCTGGTCACCATCGAACTGCCTGATCCGTCAATAAGTATATCATTAGCCATAAGTGAAATAACCACGGCAGCCAGAAGACTTAAAGGAATCTCGGTCCAGGTTGTGTTCTTCTTTACCATGATGGGATAGATCAGGGTCGATACCCCAAGTATTACCAGAACATTGAAAAGGTTACTTCCGATGATGTTCCCAAGTACAAGGTCCGAGCTTTTCTCAAACGATGCAAAGATGTTGACAACCATTTCGGGCGCTGAAGTCCCGAATCCAACTATTGTCAGACCAATTACGATATTTGGTATGTTGAGCCTCTTTGCAAGAGATGAGGCGTTGTCAACCAAAAGGTTGGCTCCGTAAATAAGAGGCAGGAAGCCGGCTAACAATAACAGAAGGTATAGCATATGCAGATATTCTGACTACAAAGAAAATAATTAATACCCCTCACTGGCAAGAACTGAATATTATTGTAGAGAGTCTGTCTCCGGAATACTGTCCTGTGCTACTTGCTTATACTGAAGGAAGTATGCCATAATGCAGTTTTTATTAAAAGTAGGTACCAGAAGGAGATTCAGTTCGGGTACCATCTCCACATCGGCGCTGTTTATTCCTTTGTCACTTGTTTTGAGGAGAGATCTTTTTGAGTTGTTGGGGTTAATAAGAAAGATCTCTCCGTTCCAGTCGGTTACAATGAAATACCCGGGAATACCTGTATAGGCGATTCCGTCTGCGTGGGTAGTCCCGCTTGTGAGCAGGGTTTTGGTCTTTGTCGCAAGGTCAACAGAGGTGAAATCGTTGCTTCCCTGCGAAGCCACAAGAAGTCTGTTACCGTCAACGAGCAGGCCGTTTGGTCCGTTAAGCCCTTCAGAAAGCCAATCGGTTACCTTACCTCCTGAATACATGTAAATCTTGCCAGCATCGGTATCAGAGATATACAGATTCCCTACACTGTCAGAACTTATGTCGTTAAGCATTTTTGCTCCCGCGATGGGTATCTTTTTAATTATTTCCCCTCTCACAATATCCATCATAACCAGTTCATCAACATCTGCAGCAAAAAGTGTGTCGCCTGTTATGGCCATTCCCTTTGGTGAACTCAGTCCCTGTATCCACCTCAGATCATTTATGATCCCAACCCTGTCCATCTTTGATATAAACCCGTTACCGTCTTTCAGCCTTGGCTCCATATTCATGTTGGTGACGTAAAAAAGATCCCGTTTCCTGTCATAGATAACCGATTCAGGCGTCTTCAGAATTGTGTCGCTTTCCCATAGCCTGACTATTTCAACCTGCCTGACCGTATTGTCAGCTTCTTTGGCTTTCTTTCCTGAGCCGCCACCGCAGGATGGCAGAATAATGATTACTGATAAAAGGGTCAATAATGTCTTGTTCATATCGTCAGGATTTTGGTTATTGCTCAAATATAAAAATTCCTGAAAAACGTAGTACCCCTTTTTATGAAAATCGGGAGTCTCAGTCTGTCATAACCCACAATATTCCCTGTAATGATTATTTTTAAGCCAGAATTATGTTATCGAAAACGATAAACAAATCTTTTTTCCGAAACCTGGTAAAAACAGTATTATGAGAAATTATCTGACTGGTCTGGTGCTTTCCGTTATCCTTACTACCGGAAGCGTTTTTTCACAGGATGTGTATATCGAATATGACAGATCAATGCCAAGAGAGGCATATGCTGCCGGGAAATTAATAAATACCCTCACTGAAAACGGGTATTCGGTCAGAGATGAAATCCACAGTGGTATATCAGTCATTGACCTGAACGTCGATTCTCTGGGACTTGGAAAAGAGGCCTTTGAACTATCCAGAAATGGAAGGAACATAACTATCACCGGGGGCGATGAGAGGGGGATGATTTACGGAGCATTATCGCTTTGTGAAAGTATCAGGAACGGTGTAAGACTGAACAGGATAAAGCCTGTTTCTGAAAGCCCGCATTTTCCACTCAGGGCAATTAAGCACAACACCCCCTGGTATTCTTACAGACCCAGTTCAGCTCTTGACCAGCATTATGAAACTGTCCGTGATCTGAAATACTGGGAAGCTTTTCTTGACATGATGGTTGAAAACCGTTTTAATTCGCTTTCTATTTTCAACCTCCATCCTTTTGTTTATATGATCTCTCCTGAGAACTTTCCGGAAGCCTCTCCCTTCAGCCGTGAAGAGATGGAAGAATGGAAAGAGTTCCATCACGAACTGATAAGGATGGCCTGGGAGAGGGCAATTGATACCTATCTTATACCTTTCAACATCTTTGTGAGTCCTGAGTTCTCAAAAGCATATAATGTTGCCAGTACCAATTTCTATCCTCATTACTACTGCCAGGGTGATACCTCTGAACTGGTGAGGAGGTATATGAGGGAAAGTGTTGCCCAGGTACTCAGGGAATACCCCCTTCTTACCGGGTTCGGACTGACCCTCGGAGAGGGGATGGCTGGCATGTCGCCTCAGCAAAGGGAAGAATGGATGTTTGATACCTATATCGAAGGCATGAGGCTGGCAGGGAGAAAATCAAAACTTGTTCACAGAATTCCTTTTTCAAGTACCACTGAATCTCTGGGCGCCACAAGTGCCGATCTTGAGAGGCTGACAAGGCAGGCTATTGAAAAGGAAGCCGGAATGGACTTCATCGACGGACCTGTGTGGGCCGATCTGAAATACAACTGGTCACATGCCCATTCGACTCCCACCCTGGTAAAAGTACACGGGGGTGAGATGTTCGATACTTTTTACAATCCTGAACCCGAAGGATACAAGGTAACATATACAGCCAGAAATGAAGATTTTTTTGCCCTTCGCTGGGGAGTTCCCGGCTTTGTAAGGGCTCACATCAGTGAAAACAGCAAATCATGGGTCGGAGGGTATTTCATAGGTTCAGAAACTTATATCCCTGCCCTTGATTATTTCACTGCAATCAAAGATGGTATTACCTGGAAATATGCCTTTGAAAGGCAGTGGCTTTTTTACAAGCTGTGGGGAAGGTTGCTTTATAATCCAGGAACCGGGGACGAGACCTTCAGGGCTGAATTTCTCAGGCGTTACGGCAAGCAGGGCAGTAACCTCCTTGAAGCCTTTTCTCTTGCTTCGGCAACACAGTTACGCCTGGCCTCACTTTACGACTCAGGCTGGGATTTCACACTGTACGGTGAAGGTTTTCTGGCTCTCCAGGGAAACCAGACAAAGTATATCTCTGTCGACAGGCTTATTTCCCAACCTCCCCTCGATCCAGACTACATTTCGGTAAAGACCTATATTGAAACCATCCTTTCAGGGGGAGGTTTTGAGGAAAAGAAAATGACTCCCCCCGAGCTTGCCCAGATACTTGAATCTGAATGCCGTGAAGCCCTCAGGCTTGTAAGCGGTGTCAATACTGAGAACAATGTTGCTTTATTGTACGAGGTGTCTGATGTCAGGGCATGGGCCAATCTGGGCCTGCATCTTTCAGAGAAAATAAGGGGTGCCGTTGCCCTTCAAACCTTCAGGTTAAAAGGTAATGAGGAAGAAAGGGACAAAGCTATTGGTCACCTTAGGCAGGCCCTTGTATATTGGGATGAGGTGATTGGTATAACAAGACCTCTGTACAGGGATATGCCTCTCACACATTATAACGGGAGCAGCTACGACAGAAACGACAACAACCTCTTTCACTGGGAAAGGATAAGGCCCGAGGTTGAAAAGGATATAGAAACGGCAATGCAGGCTTCCTTCAACCGCTGAGAAGGACGCCTGCATCACCTGCTGATACCTGACGATAATCAGGTTATTGATTCTTTCCTAGTAATCGAGAAAATCGCTGTTGCTTACAAAGGCTATTCTTTTACCGTCGGGCGACCAGTTTGGTACGTTCATGGTACCCTGTCCTCCGTAGACATAGGCAATGATCTTTGCTTCTCCTCCCGTTATGGGCATCAGACGAATGTACACATGCTTGTAGAAGGGATGATCTCCCGTAGGTACGCTTCTCGGGAAGGAAATAAAGACTATCCATTTTCCGTCGGGTGATACATGGGGGAACCAGTTGTTGAGCTCATCAAATGTAAGCTGAACCGGATTTTTCCCGTCAGGTGTCATCCTGTAGATCTGGGTTGTTCCCGTCCTGTCGGAGTTGAAATAGATATATTTTCCGTCGGGAGAGTATTCCGGTCCGTCATTGAGTCCTTTTACATTGGTGAGAACCTGTTCCTGGCCACCTTTTTCGGAGATTTTATAGATTCCCCAGTTATTGTTTCTTACTGCTGTGTAAACAAGATATTTTCCGTCGGGTGACCAGCCATGGAGATATGATGGGCTCAGGGAAGTAATTCTTTTAGCCTCACCTCCTTTTCTTGGGATCGCGAAAATTGTGGATTGTCTTTCTGTGGCGGTCGAACTGCTTATACCCATCTTCTTACCATCGAATGACATCACATGGTCGTTATTGTTGTTGTTGGCAACACCAGTTTCAATTTTCATCATTTCGCCGGTCCTGAGGTCAAAATCATACAATGCTCCGTCACTGTTAACCGTGAAGATATTATCATCGATCATCCAGTTAGGGGCCTGTATTGAGTTGGTGGCAGAATGAACTATCCTTCTGTGGCCGGTCTCAACATCCATAACCTCTATATGGCTTCCCAGATAATCGCGATAGGGCTGGTAGCCGTCTTTCGGAGGAACAATCACCCTGACATTGGTGTAGGTGGCCTGAGCCTGTGTGTCAGGATTACCTGAATTGATGAATAGTCCTATGTAAACCTCATCGCCAAGTTTCACCCCCGTAATTTTTTCCTCAAAGAAACGTTCACCCATCTTCGCGGCTGACATAATCAGGTCATCTCCATGTCTTTCGAGCTGAATAATATCGGCTCCTGTAACTGGTAGTATTTTCGAAAGCATACTGTCGGAGGGTGACTCTCTGAACTCCATAAGGGCACGACCGTCACCTTTTATTGTAGCAAGGACGGCCGGGGAATTGCTTTCGAGACTGTGACGGATCATCCATCCTGTAGCCGTTGCGGCCGCGGTTTCCGTATCAGGCAGGCTGACCTGTGCCCTGAGGATGAAGTTGCCACTGATCTTCCGGTGGAGGTACTGGACCCCGTCAGTCTGCCCGGTGGCTCCGGTACCGTAACCCGACAAGGTAAAAATCTGATTTTCACTATCAAAATCAGCTCTTCCGGCATTCTTCAGGTCTCCAACAACAGAGTTTCCTGTGAACAGGCCAATCTTCTGCGAATATGATATTTCGGTGATCAGAGATGCCAGCAGGAAGAGGACACTTAGTTTAAAAATCTTCATGTTTTTTTTATTAAAATTATTACTTCTATCGTCTTTCAGATCACGGGTCTGAACCCTGATGGTTTATTCTCCCACGATCTTAATTAGTTTTCCGGCAGGAACCTGTGCGTCAGGTTCAAGGTTATTCAGAAGGGCGAGTTCCTTTACCATTGTCTGTGGTATCCTGTAGTAGGTGAACGCATTTGCCAGTGTTCCGGCTTTCTGAACCTTTCGGACAAGTATCTTTTTCGGCTTTACATTCAGTTTTGAAGCATCGGTGAGACGGGCAAAACTGACCATTGAGGATTCGAGAAGTCGGGAATATGAGTTAAAGTCAGCATCAGCTGACAGGCCGTGGAAAGCAAAGAAATTATTATTGTAATTAATAAAGTACGACAATACCCTTACTGTCATCTGGGCTCCGGTCGACTGGTCCTGTGAAACCTGGGTGGATACGGTAGCTAAGGAAGGGAAACCGTTCACAGTAACCTTTTTACTTTCCTGTAAAGTAAGACCAAGCTGTTCGATTGAAGTCTGGGAGGCTTCCTCGAGAGTCTTGCCTGAGGCCATGGTAAATATCATAAGAGCCTTACCGTCTGGAGGAGCCATCCTTACCTGAGCCGGTTGGTTCTCCAGTACCCATCCTCCGGGGTAGGTGAACCTGAACTGCATCTCAGGATGGTAAAATACATTGTTTTCAGTAAATCCCTGTCGGGGATCTTCTCCGTAGACTATCCCGTCGATCATCTGAAGATAACTGTCGCCGTTAACTTTATATTCCGGTAGCTGCATCTTCTGCTGCCATTCTGCTGCCCTCATATTTACCGTGTTGTAACGGTCTCCCGGATCAGGGTGGGTCGAGAGAAAGGTAGGTACACCGGCTTGTTCGCTTTCCATGCTCATCTTGTTCAGAACCTGGAAGAAGTCAGCCATCTTATGGGCATCATATCCGATCTTAGTGGAGTATTCGACGCCCAGACGGTCGGCCTGTACCTCATCATCCCTGCTGAATTTGAGGAAGAGAAGCTGCATACCCTGCATGGCATAATCTGCATACTGCTGAAGGTCTTTCGAAACAATCATCCCCCCGATAAGGAGCAGTGTTCCAAGTTGCTGCTTGCTCTGCTGACTTACTGAATGACGGGCAGTGATGTGGCCCATTTCGTGACCAAGGACACCCATCAGTTCAGCCTCATTATTGAGCTGGGCAAGAAGCCCGCGTGTAAAATAAACATACCCTCCCGGGACAGCAAAAGCATTGACAACCGGAGAATCAAGTAATTTAACATGATACTCTAATTTGGGTCTGTGTGAAATCAGCCCCATCTCATTACCTTTTTGCTGAAGAAACCCCTGAAGCGCATCATTCTTATATTCTCCGAAAGTAGCCACTACTTCCGGATCATACTGAGTTCCCATTGCCACTTCCTGATCTTCCGACATGAGCATCAACTGGTTTTTTCCAGTCACCGGATTAACGGCGCAATATGAGAAACCGATGGTCAGAGAGAGCAGGAATAATACCCTGATAAACGTGTCGGGCTTTTTCATGATGTTGCAGATTTGTTTATTCTCAAGTACTTTGCCTGTGTCGCAGGTCCAAAGGATCATTTTTTAAATATAAGCAAAATAAAGTACCCCTAAGTAAGTTATTTCTATATTACGAAACACTCTTTTTAATCTGATGTTACCGGCAAATCCGGTAATACTATTAAGGTTTGGCATCCAGGGAAATCACCATTAAAACTATATAGAATGAAGAAAATTATTTTTACGGGTTTGCTGGCGTTGATGGTACTGACAACTGTTGATGCGCAGGATTACAAAACAGGAATAGGTTTCCGGGGAGGATTTGCCAATGGCATCACAATCAAGCATTTTGTTACACAGACATCGGCAGTTGAAGGTATTATCAGTTCAAGATGGAGAGGTGTGGAATTTATCGGGCTCTACGAGGTACATGCCAGGGCTTTTGACGTCGACAGACTTAACTGGTTTTTCGGGGGAGGTGCACATATAGGCTTCTGGAACGGCGACCATGCCGGATGGGGTGAGCCGGGATCGGATTATGCCATTGTCGGTGTTGATGGTATCCTTGGTCTGGAGTATAATTTCAAGGCAATACCGGTAAATTTAGGCCTCGACTGGAAACCTGCCCTTAACCTTGTGGGATATTCAGGCTTCTGGGCTGATGGAGGAGCTTTATCTGTAAGGTATATTTTCTAAGGTCACGATCGGACAAAAAGGATCATGGGCCGGAGTGCTTACAAAGGATCAGATAAGCGGAACAGCTGCCTCTGATCCTTTTCTTTCGGCAGAAAGGTAACCCGCATAAATGGTCGCCGTCACATCTGCTGCCAGAATACTTCCGCTTTCAATAGCGTCACCCTTTACGGCTGAATTGTAGAAGGCTTCCATCTCATGCTGGTAACCGGTGAACCATGCTTCGTCGGGAGACACGGAGGACCAACCTTCTTTGGTCTCGGTCTTTTCGACAATGTATATATCCTTAAAGTATTCCTTGTCGGGAGTGTACGCCTGCATGGCGTTATTAGGACTAATGTTACACATGGTTCTGTGGTTGTTGGTATTCAGCTCAATCCTGTTTGCCACACCACCCAGCACCAGTTCACTTGCAAAAATATCTGCAAAAGTGCCATCGTCAAAAATCACGTGCATCAGGGCATAGTCTTCAATGTCAGAGTATGATGTCCTCAGATGCCCCAGGCTGATAAAATCCTTCATCCTTGTGAGAGCATGGGTTCGTGCGGTGATACTAACCGGCCTGATGGCCTTGCCGAGGCGGCTTTCCCCTTCAACCCTTTTAAAGTAAAGGGCGGCTGAGAGGGGATGACATCCCTTGCCGATCATGGAGCCTCCCCCGGAATATCTCCATTGTCCGTATAAGGCCGAATGTGATCCGGAATGCGATTCTTCACCATGCATCCACAGGATCTGGCATCCTGTCTTCTTAATTATCTCTTTTTCCTTCATCACCGAAGGTGCATATATCCAGTTCTCAGCGTACATAATCCTTCCGCTGCTTTTTCTCTCGGCTTCCAGCATTCTTTCTGCACTTGCCACAGCATGCCCGAGTGCTGTAAGCCTGGGGAAAGTGTCGCCGTTGAAATTTCCGCTGCCATCACCGAAATATCCCGTAAAGGGTTTTTCGACAATGACGTTCCTGTTTCTCTCAAGAGCCTTCACGACAAGCTGCTCATGAGTCGAAGGAGGAGTGCAGATATGAACAACATCACAGTTTTCGATAAGAGTATCGGCATCAGGCCAGGCTCTCAGGTTCCTGCTTTCCGTAAACCTCAGCAGCCGCTCACGGGTGGGAGAGTATACTCCTGTTATTTCCACATCGACCGAATAAATACGGCGAAGAGCCTCATAATGAAAACATGCAGCATAACCCGATCCTATTATACCGGCCCGAATCTGTGACTTTCCCATGGTAGTTTTTTTGTGTCCCGGAGATATTCTCCTGACAGTAAAAATAGAACAAATACCTTTATGAAGAATGTAAAGGAGCTATTTGCCGGAAGGAGTGGCTGTCCATTTTCTGATCTGCCATCCTTTTTTTCTTGCCAGGGCCAAAAGTCCTCTGTCAGGATTTACACAAACCGGGTTCCCCACAAGCTCAAGTACCGGAAGATCTGAATATGAATCGCCGTAATACCAGGCACTGGCTGGAGAGTAATGGTTTATTTCACAGTAGCTTAATAGTCTTCTGGCTTTCTCCTCCCCATAACAAAACCTGCCCTTCGATTTTCCTGTAAAAAGGCCTACGGCAACTTCAAGTTCGGAACAGATCACGGAATCGAGACCAAGATGAAGGGCAACCTGTTTGCACACGGGAGTCAGGGCTGACGACAGCATTACAAGTTGTGCCTTCTCCTTCCTGTGATATTCAATTTCTTGTATCGCCCCGGGATATATTGAAGGGATTATTCCCGTGATGGCAGCTTCCATGCAAAGATCCTGTAACAGCTCTTCAGGCTGGCCTTTGGCCCATAAAGCCATATTACTGATTGTCTCCCGCGTGTTTCTGAGATTGAGACTGTGAGCCATGGAAAGAGCAAAAGCCCTGATAATTACTGAATATGACAGAACACCTTTTCTGACTGCCATCCTTATGATTTCTCTCCCGCTGTTATTTCCGGTCAGGGTTCTGTCGAGATCGAAAGATGCCACATAATTTCCTGCACCTCTGCAGCCGGTATTTGATTCTGTGTACATGATCTGTTATTATGGAAAATTTACTTTCGGATGCATTAGTATAAGTTTCTGGGCTGAAATTACTTCCATGGCTGACAGGTTATAAGGGTTCATTATAACGTCTTACAACTTAAAGTTAACTGATTCCGGCAGTCACTCATAAATAAAAGGTAAAAAAGAGTTATGCAATCGGTTGCAATAATAAATAAAATTCTTATTTTTGGTCATAATTCAGGATGTTGACTATTTTAAAATTGTATTATTTCTTCTCAGTAAAAATTCAGAAATATGAGTGAGGTGCTTGAGAAAATTGCAAGGTGTGTCGAGTTTGGCAAGACTGACAGGCTCTCTCCCTTTCCTCCCGATATGAAGGGGCAGGAAGGGGCGGATGAACTTGCCAGAAAGGCACTGGATGAGGGCATTAAGCCTGATGATATCCTTGAAAAAGCTTTGATACCGGCCATGGCGATAGTAGGAGACAAATTCAGCAGGAAAAAGATTTACGTTCCTCAGATGCTGATGGCAGCAAAAGCCATGAACAGCGCCATGAAACATTTGAAACCTTATTTCCAGTCGGGAGAGACAAAGAGAAAAGGGAAATTCATAATCGGGACCGTCTCCGGAGACCTTCATGATATTGGCAAAAACCTGGTTTCGATGATGATCGAAGGAGGAGGATGGGAGGTGATAGACCTGGGCGTGGATGTTCCGACAGCAAGGTTTCTAAAGGCCTTATCGGAAAATCCCGGGGCTGTTATCGGACTTTCAGCTCTCCTTACTACGACAATGGAAAACATGAGAAAATCGGTTGACGCCATTAAAGCTGAATATCCTGCATCGATAGTGCTGGTGGGCGGAGCTCCGGTAACCATGGAATATTGTCAGAAAATCGGAGCCGACTTTTATTCTCCCGATCCGCAGGGAGCAGTTAACTATCTTAAGCAACTGGCATCCTAAAACCAGCATTTATGAAGACAACACTCAGAGGTATAAACAGTGAGGTTATTATTGATACTGATGGTCCCGTGGTGATTATCGGTGAATCGATAAATCCGACAAGGAGGAAGAAACTTGTAAGTACCCTTCAGGAGGGTAATTTTGAATTAGTGCTTGAACTGGCTGAAAAACAGATTCAGGCCGGAGCCGATGTTCTCGATGTCAATGTAGGCTTTCCCGGTGTTGATGATGTAAAACTGTTGCCTGAGACTGTGAAAGCCATCCGGGATAAGTTTGACATTCCTCTTTGTCTCGATTCTCCCAATCCCGGGGCAATTGAAGCAGCCCTTAAGGTTGCAGGTGGTAAGTGTCTCATCAATTCTGTAAACGGGAAAGAAGAATCAATGCGTAGCCTTTTGCCTGTTGCAAGGGAATATGGAGCTGCCATCATCGGCCTTTGCATGGATGATGACGGTATAACGAATGAACCTGAAAAAAGGCTTTCCATCGCTGAAAAGATCATCGAAAGAGCTGTTGCCGCCGGCATGAAAGAAGAAGATGTCGTGATCGACCCGCTGGCCATGGCTGTCAGTGCTGATCCACAGGCATGCCTTGTCACACTCGCAACGATACGTCTTATTCATGACCGTCTCGGCCATAACATTACACAGGGGGCCAGCAACATTTCCTTCGGGTTGCCCGACAGGGAATCACTGAATGCCGCCTTTATGTCGCTGTCAATCATGAACGGGTTGACCTGTCCTATTGCCAATCCTGAAAAGATTACTGCAGCTGTACGGGCAACCGATCTGATCCTCGGAAGGGATGACTACGCTGTAAGGTTTGTGGAATATTTCCAGAGCCGGCAGGCGTGATCATTTCTGAATAACAGAATTTTCAGACAATGTCAGCTATAAAACCTGCCCGCAGATGGCAGCCTGCTTTTTATCCTTTTAAAAAAGAAACCTTCGGGAGGCGGCTGCTTGCCAGAACGGAATTACTTGTAAAAGGGCCCCTCTTTGGTTGCCGTATGTGCGGTAACTGCCTTCTTCAGGAGACGGCATTCATATGCCCCATGGAATGTCCGAAAGGCCTAAGAAATGGTCCTTGCGGAGGTATTACTCCATCAAAATACTGTTATGTTGACAGCACAAGGAGATGTATCTGGTACGCGATATATAAAAGATCACTTGAGATGGGCAGGGAGGAAAAACTTATGGAAGTACTTCCACCTCTCGACTGGAATAAAACAGGCACTGAGACATGGGGCGATGTGGTAAGGCAGATAAGGAAAACAGGGACAGCCCGGTTTTTCTCCGGACTTGTTTCAAAAGACAGGGAGAAAAGACAGATTGTGTGGGATTCGGTTTTCACGACTGTCAGGCAACCCGGATGGTGGAACGGTGATTGTGATTACCATGCGCCGGTTTATTCTGAGCCTGTGTCGGAGCTCGAAAGGAAGCTCAGGAGAGGGGACTTTGTAGTAGCCACTGAAGTAACCCCTCCTCTTGGATCAAACAGTGCCGGGCTTGTAAGGGATATAGAAATGGTAAAACCTTATGTCACTGCTATAAACTTTACAGATTCCTCATCGGCCCGTCCCAGGATGTCGTCTGCCTCCTGTTGCAGGATAGCGGTGGATCTGAATATGGAACCGGTTCTGCAGATAGCTGCACGTGATACTACAAGAATAAGTTTACAGTCCGATGCTGTTGGGGTTAACAGCATGGGGATCAGGAATATTCTTTGTATAACCGGTGACAGTCCGGTTGTCGGACCATACCCGACAGGCAATATGAACCTGTTCGACCTCGACTCTGTACAGATGCTATGGATCCTCAGGAAGATGAGAGATGAGGGAACCTATCTCCATGGCAGGAAGATGAAGACAGCTCCCGTCTATTTTCTTGGAGCTGCTACTTCTCCCTTTGCTTCTGATCCCTACCTCCAGGCTCTTAAAGACCATAAAAAGGTAAATGCCGGAGCGCAGTTTTTTCAGACGAATCTTATATTTGAACCTGAGAAACTTGATCCATGGCTGGAACAGCTTGATAAGCGCAATGTTCTCAACAAGGTTTACATACTTGCCGGACTGGGTCCTCTTAAAAGTCTTAAAGCGGCAAGATATCTTCATTCACATGTCCCCGGGGTGTTCCTTCCTGAAAAGATACTCAGCAGAATGGAAAAAGCGGGAGATTCAGCCCCTGAAGAAGGCATCCGGATTGCTCTTGAGATAATTGATGCCCTTAAAAACAAAAAAGGAATAAATGGCATTCATATCATGACCCTTGGTTGGGAGGAAATTGTAGGCAGACTGGTAAAGGAATCCGGTTTATGAATAAGCTGAATCTTACTATTGATTTTGAGCAACTAAAGGTTACAGTCCAGGGAATAGAGGCTGTAATGGGATACAGGGAAGGAGAGGACCGGAGCCTGGTTACTCCTCTTGTCAGGGAGATCCTTGATGAAGCCCTGGAAATATGTACGGTCAAGGCTGAATACCTTGTATTCAATAATATAAAACTTGATGATTCCGACAAATCTTTAACAATCAATGATGTAAAATTCTTTATCGACAGAATAATTTATGCACATCTCAGGAAGGCTGAGGCCGTGGCTCTTTTCCTTTGTACAGCAGGTGATGAGATTGGCAGGAGGATTAAAAACTATATGTCGGGGACAGATTTGCTCAAGGGTTATGTTTATGATGTAACAGGAAGTGAAATTGTTGAAGCAGCCGCAGGTCTGATCCAGGAAAGACTCAGGCTCTCCATGGAGGAGGCAGGGCTTGGGATAACAAACCGTTTCAGCCCGGGATACTGCGGGTGGAATGTTTCGGAACAGCACAAGCTGTTCAGCCTTAATCCTTTAAACTACTGCGGGATAACCCTTACTGCTTCGGCCCTGATGCAACCCGTAAAATCAGTAAGCGGGATCATCGGCATAGGGAAGGAAGTAAAATTCAGTCCCTATACCTGTTCGCTTTGTGACAGTAAGAATTGCATTTACCGCAACAGGAAATTTTAATTCGGGAAATATGTAGTATTTTTATAGTCAACATTAACAGTTGTTTACTAATCAAAATCCAAGATAAATGAAAAATAAAAGAATGATACACCGGAGCTTGAGAGTCATCTGCAGGATGTCTCTTTTGATGGTGTTATTTGTATTACCCGGAATGGTAACCCTTGGTCAGAATACCTACAGGTTTCCATTTCTGAATCCTGATTTAAGCGTCGAGGAGCGTGCTGATGACATAGTCTCCAGGATGAGCCTTGATGAGAAGATAGGGCAGATGCTTGATGTTGCTCCGGCCATTGACAGGCTTGGTGTTCCGGCTTATAACTGGTGGAATGAGTGTCTTCACGGAGTTGGCCGGGCAGGCCTTGCAACAGTCTTCCCTCAGGCAGTTGGTATGGGTGCCACCTGGGATGAGGATCTTATCCTGAGGGTTTCCACGACCATCTCTGATGAGGCCAGGGCAAAACATCACGAGTTTGTGAGGAACGGATCGAGGGCAAGATACCAGGGGTTAACATACTGGACCCCTAACATCAACATTTTCAGGGATCCCCGCTGGGGAAGAGGACAGGAGACCTACGGAGAGGATCCATTCCTGACAGGCCGTCTTGGTGTCCAGTTTATCAAAGGTCTTCAGGGTGATGATCCGCGTTACTTCAAGACTGTTGCCACCATCAAGCATTTTGTTGTACACAGTGGACCCGAACAGGGCAGGCATTCTTTTGATGCTGTGACCGATCAGCGTGATTTCATGGAGACCTATCTCCCGCAGTTCGAAATGGGGATCAAGGAAGGCAAGGCATATTCAGTGATGTGTGCATATAACCGTTATAACGGTGAAGCATGCTGTGGCAGTGAATCTCTTCTCGACGGTATCCTTCGCACCGAATGGGGTTTCGACGGATTTATTGTTTCCGACTGTGGTGCAATAAACGACATCTATGCCGGCCATAAGGTTGTACAGACTCCGGCCGAAGCTGCCTCGTTAAGTGTCAGATCGGGTACCGACCTCGAATGCGGATCGGTGTACCGTAATCTTAAGGAAGGGGTAAGCAAAAACTTCATCACCGAACAGGAGATAGATCTGGCCGTTAAAAGGCTGTTCATCGCCCGTTTCAGGCTGGGGATGTTCGATCCTCCGGAAATGGTGAAATATACAAATATTCCATACAGTGTCGTTGACAGCAAGGAAAACAAGATGCTGGCAAAGGAAACTGCCCTGAAGTCAATGGTGCTGCTCAGGAATGAAAACAATACACTTCCACTCAGAAAGGATATCGGCACCGTTGCAGTCATTGGTCCCAATTCAGATGAGGATTTCGTTCTCCTTGGCAACTACAACGGAACTCCTTCCGATCCCATCACACCTCTCAGAGGTATAAGGGAGAAACTTGAAGGCAAGTCAAAGGTAATCTATGCCAGGGGTAGTGAATGGGCTGCTGGAATGCCGGTCTTTGAAGTAATTCCCGCGAAGGTTCTCTTTAATGGCGGAAACAGCGGAGGATTGAAAGGTGAATACTTCAATAACCGTGAATTTACAGGCGATGCCATGTTCACAAAGACCGACGGAAGCCTTGATATGCAGTGGGGAGAAAAAGCTCCTTCTGATAATATGGATGTTGATAACTTCGGTGTCAGGTGGTCGGGTGAGATAGTTCCTGAAGTATCAGGCCCCTATATGTTCGGCTTTGTTTCGTCATGCAGGGTAAGGATTTTCATAGGCGACTCTCTTGTCATCAGTACCCCCTCCGTCTCGATGGATGAAAACAGGAATCCAAGGATGAGAAGATCGGAACCTTTCGAACTTGAGGCAGGTAAAAAATACAACTTCAGGGTTGAAGCTTCCGAGACAGCAGGAGAGGCACAGGTTCAGATTTTATGGTCTTTGCCTGAGAAACAATATCTCGAGAATCTGAAGAATGAGGCTGTTGATGTTGCAAAACGGGCTGATGTCGTTATTATGTGCATGGGTATCACTCCAAGGCTTGAAGGTGAAGAGATGAATGTTTCAGTTGAAGGCTTCAGGGGTGGCGACCGTACAAATATTGATCTTCCGGGTATTCAGGAGGATCTCATCAGGGCAATTCATGCCACCGGCAAACCCATTGTACTTGTTCTTCTCAATGGAAGCGCCATTGCCATAAACTGGGAAAAGGAAAACATACCTGCCATACTTGAGGCATGGTATCCCGGTCAGGAAGGTGGTGCTGCCATCGCCGACATTCTCTTCGGTGACTATAACCCGGCTGGACGCCTTCCGGTTACTTTTTATAAATCGGTTGACGAACTTCCGGGGTTTGAGGATTACAACATGAAAAATCGCACCTACAGGTATTATACAGGTGAAGCACTTTTCCCATTTGGTCACGGTTTAAGCTATACTACTTTCAAATACAGCAAGATGAAGGTCAGCAAAAAGATAAATGCCGGCGATGAGGTTACTGTAAAGGTAGATGTGACAAATACCGGGAAACTTGCAGGTGAGGAAGTCGTTCAGGTTTATGTATCCAACCTTGGTTCAGAATTCCCGGTTGCCATTCGTTCACTCAAGGCTTTCGACAGAATAAGCCTGTTACCAGGAGAGACCAGGAGTCTGACATTAAAGATCCCTGCTGACGCTTTCTCTGTAGTAAATGATAACTACGAAAGAGTGATACTGCCCGGACAGTTTGCAGTCGCTGTCGGCGGGCATCAGCCTCAGTTTAACGCTACTGAAAAGGAATCCTCAATTCTTAAGACGCTTGTAAAAGTTCAGTAAATAAAACCATATAAATGAGAAAGAGGGTGCTGCGTTAAGGCACCCTCTTTCTTTTTATTGTAAAGCCATTTTCTTACGAAGCACGATTTACATTTTGATATAGTTGGTTCCATAGGGAGCTCTCTGAGGACGCGAGAGCATTGAGTTCGCTTCGTCATCATTGACGAATTTTTCCCTGTCGGGATCCCAGAAGAGTTTTCTGCCAAGCTTCATGGCAATATGTGTGATAAGGCATACTGTGCATGCACGGTGACCTATTTCAACCGGAGATATTGGCTCCTTTCTCGATTTGATACAATCGAGCCAGTTACCTTGCTGGTTTTCACTGACGTACAGATGGATTTCGTTTTCTCCGATAACAGATTTGAGAATTTTCGGATCACTTGCATCGAGAGCTTTGGCGTTTTTGTCAACAACCACCGGATCGCTGGCGGTGGCTGTATAGGCTCCACGGGTAACGAAGATCCATCCTTCGCTACCTTCATACCTGACACCGTTCGGATAACCGCCGCTGGTAAGAAGGGTAATACCGTTTTTATATTCTGCTTTTGACATGAAGTCACCGTGGACATCCCAGAGACCTGATTTCGGAAATTCGGCGACGGCTTCAATTGAAACAGGTCCGGTAAGTTCAGTATCCATTCCCCATGCTGCTGAGTCAAAATGGTGCTGACCCCAGCCTGTTATCATACCGGCCCCGAACTGTTCGCATCTGAGCCATCCCGGCCGGTCGGTTATGCTGTTCTGCGGGTGTACGCGCATCTCAGTATAGTAAACTTCGGGAGTTGAACCCAGCCACATGTCGTAATTGAGGTTTTTAGGTATGGGCATCCCGGGAGCTTCGGGTCCTGAAGGATCACCAGGAAGTC
This sequence comes from uncultured Rikenellaceae bacterium, assembly GCA_964494045.1. Classification (GTDB taxonomy): domain Bacteria; phylum Bacteroidota; class Bacteroidia; order Bacteroidales; family VadinHA17; genus LD21. The sequence goes on along the minus strand of CAZBQM010000012.1, from coordinate 20,637 downwards.
CAACCCTTACCGTCTGAAGTTTGCCTATCCTTCCGTTCCTTACCAGCTCTGCGGCAATTCTCCACTGTGGACTTGAACGTTGCTGAGTTCCTACCTGCAGAATAACCCCGGTGCGTTTTACTACATCACTGAGCAGTCTGCCCTCCGCAATTGTTAAGGATGTTGGTTTCTCAAGGTAAATATCCTTGCCTGCAAGGGCTGCCTCGATAGCCGGCTGAGAATGCCAGTGATCGGGAGTGGTTATCATTACGGCATCAATGGATTTGTCAAGGAGCATCTCTTTGTAGTCGGCATACATCTTCACATTGACATAAGCGGTTTTTCCTGTCTGTCGGGTATAGAAGTTCTCGACAAACTGTTTCCCTGTTTCCATTCTCTTTGAATCAACATCTGAACAAGCCACAACCATGGCTGAATCAAAAGGCATTGTGCCGGATATATCACCGGTTCCCTGCCGGCCGCATCCTATCCAGCCGATATTGATTCTCTCGCTTGGGGGATTCTTTCCCATCACTGAGGCAGGAATTATGGTCGGGATTATGAAAGTGCCGGCAGCAACTGCCACTGAATCAGTAATGAACTTTCGTCTTTTCATGATAATATTTGTTTTTTTACACAGTATCTTTAATTGAGATTATCAAAAGGAATCTGCCCCTCTCCGGAAGCAGGTTCCAAGTTAGTCAAAAAACTGATATTATTATTTTACAACAGAGCCTTCACCCGGCCTTTCAACCCATTTATTTCGCGCTACTGCGGTAACTTTCGGGTGGGCCGAGATAGCTGTCCCTTAAGCCTCCGGTGTTTACGATTATCTTTTGGAGGACCACTCCCGGATCGACCATCCAGATTTTAAGGGTATGATATCCCGGTGTACCTATGTTATGCATGCTTGTGCTGAACCTTGCATTGTCGCTGACTGATCTTTCCCAGTCCCTGTTTCCGTTCCGGGCATTATAGTCAGCCGGGACAAGGGTAATTATCTGTGGTTCCTGGTCGTCAAAGGAAACCGCATATTGCAGTCCCCTGCCGGCCATGAAGTTAAGTGTAGGTGAGAATATGGAGGTGAGTTCGATGGATCCGGGATTGAACAGGTACATTTTATATTCGAGAACGGGAGAGTCCTTGCCCGGCGTTGCCGGAGGAGCATCTGCAGGAGCTTCAGCCCGCATTCCCGAGAGTGTGTGTCCGTATTCTTCTATCCTTGTCCAGCGTCTTGTACCTTCATCTTTCTGAGAGGAAAAATGTTCAGCTTCGGCTGCAACATAACCATCACCTTCAACAAATCCTTCGGGTATCTCACCACTTATCTCCTGAGGGTTGAAGACAGGAACTTTCACAACCACCTTTTTCCCGGTACCGTCTATTGTAACACTGCCTTCATTCATCCTCTGGGGGGCTTTGTTCCAGTCGATAGATACAAGTACCCTGTCATCCTTACCGAAGGGTCCTTTTCCCCTTGTCACTTTTATCCATTCCTGATCCGGCTCTGCAGTGAATACAAAGGTTTTGCTTCCCCGGTTGAACACATCGATGTATCTTGTCTGCCTGTTGAATCTGTCAAAAGATGGCAGGACAGCAGGTGAAGGATTGTCAGGCCATACCTGATCAGTTCCTTCGGGCGATACACCCATAAGGGCCTCATCGCCGACACCGGTTCTTTTGAGTTTTATGGCCCTGAGGCTGTTGACCGGAGGATCGGCCCAGTTAATGTATCCAAGGTGCGACTGGTCCATGAAATGGTTCCATTTGCCACCTGCAAACGATCTGTTGAAATATCCCATCATGGCTGTGTCGGTTGTGAACAGTGATTCAACCATGTCGGCCATGTCATTGGTGCTGGCCCTTCCCTGTTTTGAATAGAGGTCATTTTTCCCGGCTGCGACATAAAGGGCATTTACAACTGCACTGGCTTTTGCCGGAAACAGTACCAGCTGGTAGAAGGCATCCCGGCTTTCTGCAGGAAGCCTGCTGAAGATATCCTCAGCCCTGGCAGCAACGGCATTATAATCCTCCATTATCCTTTCTGCTTCCCTGTAGTTGGTCTGGCTATAGGTTGAAGGAGAGAGAAGTTCAGGTTTGCGGCGTCCGTTATACCTTGTATAAAGGCACATTAGCCTGGCAATATCTTCAGAGAATCCTTTTCCGAATTCCCTTTCGGCCCAGTACCTTGTATATTCAAAGACATTACCGGCGGTAAGTGCCTCTGTGTTCCATGCAAGGTCAAGGAAGTATTCAGTCGGGAACTCGTAGCCTTTGAAGTGGCCGACATTTACGATCCATATCCTGTCGGCTCCATATTGCCGGGCCAGCGACATCTGATCCCAGATTTTTGCCACGGGATTTGTATTTATCCATTGGTAGCTTCTGGGCCCCCCGTGATAGTCGAAATGATAATAGATACCAGCTCCACCGCTTCGTTTTCTCTCTTCTCCGGTAGGAAGCCGTCTTACATTACCCCAGTTGTCTTCTGCCCAAAGAAGGGTAACATCATCGGGTACCCTCATACCTGCATTATAATAGTCCTGGACCTCTTTATAGAGGCACCAGAGTTGCGGTATCTCTGTTATATCCCTGTTCATCTCCTCTGAAAGCATCTTTCGCTGGATGCCGACAATCTTTTCAAGGAGCGCCAAATTGGCTTCAGGACCTCCGGGAGCCATAGGCGTATCATCAGCTCCCCTCAGACCTATGGTAACTATGCTTTCATAATTTCTGTTTCTTCTTATTCCCTCTCTCCAGAATCCTTCAACGATATCCGGATATTTGGCATAATTCCAGGAGCCGATCGTTTTCAGATATCTTCTGTCCCATTCCTTCTGGGCTCTCAGCATTGGTTCCTGATGAGAGTTACCCATAACAATTCCATATTCGTCAGCGAGCCGCGGATTTTCAGTATCGTCTTCGTTGAAAGCGTTGTTCCACATGGCAGGCCAGAGATAGTTGGCTTTTAACCGGAGCATCAGTTCAAAAAGCCGGGTATAGAATTCGTGGCCGTAGTTTGCAACTTCCTCCGGCATTGGAGGGTTATCGCTTACCGGAACGTTCCCGTGTTTTTCCTTTATCCAGTTGGTGAGGTCGGGAGCCTCATCATTCAGAAAGATCCCTCTGTACTTAACCGAAGGTGAACCATAGACATTCCGGCCCATTATGGCATACAACCTTTCACAAGGCTTAACCGGAACATCGGCCCACCAATACCATGGTGAAACCCCGATCTGTCTCGATATCTCATAGATACCGTAGATGGTCCCCCTTTTATCGCTTCCTGCTATAATCAGAGCCTTTTTGACCCCTTTGCATGGATTTTCAACAACCTCTATTAGGAACGATTCCCATTTGCCTTTAACATCACCGACATCTATCCTTCCTTTACTTATCAGTTCGTCAATGATTTCACTTCTGCCAATGGTACCAGCAATGATAAGCTCTTTTGAAGAAGGTATTCTGTCGGCAATAACCTCAGGTCGCAGTGTTGTTACTTTTTCAATGTCGTTCCCCAGATCATGGAATGCCCTTATTACCCCGGGCCAGTCCTGAGAGCTGTAAAACAACGGAGTATTACTTCCCGGTGCCGACACTGTGAGTGCCCCTTTTTCTTTTTTCTCAGAAATCAATCGTTTGGTCCCGAATGAAGGACTGGAACCGATAGCAGTCACTATTCCTGATAGTGATAAAAATGTGATGATTATGAATCTTCGCATGTCTGGTATTTCTTTTATTATGTCTGACTTACCCGGTATCAGGTATCGTATTAATAACTCCAGTAACCTTTTGCAGGCCGGGATATGGATTCCCGGACAGACTCGTCAGGTAATGGTCATATAAAAATAAAAGTTAATTTCCACTTTCACAATCGGAAAGAAGAAACACTGCAACCGATTGCACAATTTTATGCGACAGGCGTTCCTGTTATGTTATAATTTCCTATTTTTGATAAAAAAACGGAGGGATGATAAAGACCAGCAGGGAAGTTACAATCTATGATGTTGCCAAAGCCCTGAACCTGTCGCCTTCGACCGTCAGCAGGGCCCTGAAGGATCATCCTCATATCAAAGAGGAGACCAAGAAAAAGATTCGGACTGTAGCAGGCGAAATGGGCTACAGGCATAACAAGTTTGCAAGCAGCCTCAGGCTGAAAAGGACCCAGACTATCGGGGTGGTGGTCCCAAGACTTAACAGTTATTTTATGGCTGCCGCGATAGCCGGGATAGAGAAGACAACCACGGAGAATGGTTACGGACTTATTATAAGCCAGTCGCAGGAGTCGGGCAGGAAAGAAGCCGCCTGTATCTCGACCCTCTTCAACTCGAGGGTTGATGGTCTTCTTGTTTCCCTGGCTTCCGATACACGCGACCTTGAGCATTTTAATCTGTTGTTCGGCAAGAACATCCCCGTTGTTTTCTTTGACAGGGTTGCTGACTGCAATGAGTGCATAAGAGTGGTAATCGATAATTTCAGGGCTGGATATGAGGCAACCTCACATCTGGTGCAACAGGGATGCAAAAGGATAGTTCACCTTGGCGGAAACTTTCTTAGAAACGTTTATTCAGATCGTTTTGCAGGTTACAGGCAGGCTCTGGCCGACAACAGGATAGACTTTGATCAGAACCTTGTATTCTCGGACGATATGAGTGAACTGTCCGGTACAATCACGGCACAGAAGATGATCAGAATGAAACCCCGGCCCGACGGCGTCTTTACTTCCAACGATACCACAGCCGTGGCAGTGATAGTGGAACTTCAGAAAGCCGGGATCAGGATACCCGAAGATATAGCAGTGGCAGGGTTCAACAATGACCCGATAAGTCATTTCATAACTCCGAATCTGACAACTATTGACTATCCGGCAAGGGAGATGGGTGAGATAGCGGCAGGTGCCCTTATTGGCAAACTCGGCAACTCCGAAAACGACAACCTCAGTACCATCATACTGCGACATAGTCTGGTCGTTCGCAGTTCATCACTTAGGAAACCAGTTATTACCAAATAAAACCTGATTTATGAAAAGATTATCTGTTATACTGCTTCTCACGGTTCTTTTATTTTCAATGTCTTCTGGCTTGAAGGCTGATGACGGATACAGGCTTTGGTTAAGGTATGATCGTGTCAGTGACCAGGCTCTGCTTGAAAAGTACCGTAATTCGATCAACGCCTGGCTCGTCGATGGTGATTCACCTGTTTTTGCCTCTGCAGCAAAGGAGTTGCAGACGGGGCTGGAAGGCCTGCTCGGAGAAGCGGTCCCCGTAGTTAAATCGGTAAGGAAGAGCGGAACAATAGTAGCCGGAACAGCCCGGAGTTCAAAGATCATTGCTTCACTGAACCTTGCAGATAAACTTAGTGGAATTGGTGAAGAAGGTTTTCTTATCCTGAATACAAGATATAAAGGAAAGAATGTTACAGCTATTGCAGGGAATACTGACAGGGGTGTGCTTTACGGCGTTTTTAATTACCTCAGGCTCATTCAGATGTATGCCAGTCTGGAAAATCTGAATATCAGTAGTTCTCCAAAGACAAAGATCAGGATTCTCAATCACTGGGACAATCTGGACCGGAGTGTCGAAAGAGGTTATGCGGGATTGTCATTGTGGGACTGGGAGGCTCTTCCTGGTAAGGTGTCGGAAAGATATACAGATTATGCCAGGGCAAACGCTTCAGTAGGTATTAACGCCACTGCCCTGACAAACGTTAATGCGAATGCCCTTATCCTGACAAAAGATTATCTTGAAAAGGTGACAGCCCTTGCTGATGTTTTCAGACCATACGGAATCAAGGTCTATCTCACTGCCAGGTTCAGTGCCCCGGTCGAAATCGGCGGTCTCAAAACGGCTGACCCTCTCGATCCTGAGGTTAGAAAATGGTGGAAGGATAAGGCTGATGAGATTTACAGTTTCATTCCCGATTTCGGAGGTTTCCTTGTGAAAGCTAATTCCGAAGGACAGCCCGGCCCCCAAAACTATGGGAGGAATCATGCCGACGGAGCCAATATGCTGGCCGATGCAGTTGCCCCTCACGGAGGAATTGTGATGTGGAGAGCTTTTGTATATGATAACAATGTCCCGGATGACAGGGCAAAACAGGCATATAATGAATTTGTTAACCTCGATGGAAAATTCAGGGAAAACGTAATTGTGCAGGTAAAGAACGGCCCCATTGACTTCCAGCCCAGGGAACCCTTTCATCCCCTTTTCGGAGCCATGCCGAAGACAGCCCTTATGCCCGAGCTTCAGATCACCCAGGAATATCTTGGTTCGTCAGTTCATCTCGTTTATCTTGCCCCACTGTTTGAGGAATGTCTGAAATCAGATACTTATGCAAGGGGAAAAGGTACGCCTGTAGCCGGGATCATCGACGGATCGGTTGAAAAACATTCCCTTACCGCCATTGCTGGCGTTTCAAATGTTGGTGACGTCAGGAACTGGACCGGGCATCCCTTTGCGCAGTCGAACTGGTATGCCTTTGGCCGGCTGGCATGGGATCCATGGCTTGAGTCGTCGGTCATTGCTGACGAATGGATAAGGATGACCTTTACCAACGACAGTGATGTTCTTGGAAGGATAAGCAGGATGATGATGGATTCGAGGGAGATAGCAGTGAATTATATGACTCCTCTCGGACTTCATCACATAATGTATGAAGGGCATCATTACGGACCTGGACCATGGGTCAGCAGGGGAAGACAGGACTGGACCTCAGTATATTATCACAGGGCAGATTCAGCAGGGATCGGATTCGACAGAACCTCAAAGGGAAGCAATGCCGTAGCTCAGTATTTCGGTCCGGTAAGGGATATGTATGAAAACCTGGCAACCTGTCCAGAAAACCTTCTGCTCTGGTTCCACCATGTGCCATGGGACTACAGGCTAAAGTCGGGCACTACACTATGGAATGAGTTATGCCTCAGGTATGATGGAGGAGTCAGATCGGTCGGAAAGATGAAGGATGAATGGATAAGTCTGAAAGGATCGGTCGATGACGACAGGCACGAAATGGTTCTGAAGTTTCTTGATATGCAGGAAAGAGATGCCAGGATATGGAAGAATGCCTGTATCCTTTATTTCCAGACCTTTTCACAAAGGCCGATACCTGCGCAGGTTGAAAAGCCTGATAAGGACCTTGAGTTTTATAAATCGCACAGATACAACGATATTCCCGGCATTCTCTGATAAAGGGAGAAGCAGCACATTATCCCTGCAAGAGGGCCACTCTGCAGGTGAACCGTAAGTCGGACGGGATCATGTTATACTGGTAGAATATCCTCTTTTATTGAGGACTGCCCGGTACGGGTTCATCGGGCATGGCCACCGAAGTCATCATTATGGCTTTTCTGTGGTCTTATTTACCATGCCGGCTGAAGGTGGTTATTAAAAATATGTTTTCTGTTAAAAATGTTCAAAGAGTAATATTAGTTGGCAGGGATTACATAAACTTTGACTACTTTAGGCAAATAAAACAACAAAGTAAAAGCGATAATAATTTTATAAAACTTCTGATTATGTTATTACTTGGAATAGATCTTGGAAGCTCATCAGTTAAAGCTTCTGTAATTGAGGGTGATTCAGGTAACTGCCTTGCCACGGCTTTCTATCCTAAGGTTGAGATGAAAATTCTCGCCAAAAAGCCCGGATGGGCCGAACAGGAACCGGAAACATGGTGGGAAAACCTCAAAGCTGCCATAGCCGACTGTAACAAACAGCTGGGTGGCAGGAAAAGCGAAATAGGTGCAATAGGTATTTCATACCAGATGCATGGACTTGTCACTGTTGACAAGGAAAAGAAAGTACTTCGTCCTTCCATAATCTGGTGCGACAGCCGTGCCGTTGAATACGGACAGAAGTCATTCGGTATACTGGGAAAGGAATTTTCTCTATCACATCTTCTTAATTCACCGGGTAATTTTACTGCAGCCAAACTTTCGTGGGTGAAGGAAAACGAACCGGATCTTTTCGCAAAGATCTACAAGATCATGTTACCGGGTGATTACGTGGCAATGAGGTTGACTGGTGAGATATCGACTTCATTTACAGGGTTGTCGGAAGGTATTTTCTGGGACTTTAAGAAGAATGGAGTTTCTGATGAGCTGCTGAAATCCTTCGGTTTCTCACCAGACCTTCTTCCAAGGCCAGCATCTTCGTTTACCACTCAGGGAACTCTTCTGAAGGATGTTGCCGGAGAACTTGGTATTCCTGCAGGAATTCCCGTTTCATACAGGGCAGGTGACCAGCCAAACAATGCACTTTCACTTAATGTTCTGAATCCGGGCGAGGTTGCTGCGACAGCCGGAACCTCAGGTGTTATTTACGGGGTTACTGACCAGAAGAAATATGATCCCCAGTCGAGGGTCAATACCTTCCTTCATGTTAACCATACAGCAGATAACCAGAGACTTGGAGTTCTGCTGTGTATTAACGGTACAGGTATTCTGAATTCATGGCTGAAGAGAAATACCAGCACCAGCCTTTCGTACAATGACATGAACGAACTTGCTGCAAAAGAAGCTCCCGGATCAGCCGGACTTTCCATCCTGCCATTTGGCAATGGTGCTGAAAGGATGCTGCTGAATAAAGATGCCGGATGCCGGATTATGGGATTGGACTTTAACAGGCACACTAATGCCCATATGTTCAGGGCAGCTCAGGAAGGAATAGCATTCTCTTTCAAATACGGACTCGATATAATGAAGGAGACCGGAATTGATCCGAAACTCATCAGGGCCGGTGAAGCTAATATGTTCCTCAGCAAGGTTTTCAGGGAAGTTCTTTCGTGTGTGACTGATACGGAAATACATCTTTACAATACCGACGGATCGATCGGGGCAGCCAGGGGAGCAGGTCTGGGATGCGGGTTCTACAAGTCGGAGAAAGATGCTTTCAAGGGCCTCAAGGCTGTTGGCGTGACACATCCCGACAAATCTCTTCAGAAGGATTACATGGAAGCCTACAACAGGTGGAAAGCATATCTTGAAGCAATGTAAAATATTGAAATAGTGTCTTGTCTAACAGGAATATTTCATTACTTTGTAAAAGAAAAACATTTTTAAAACATAACTTTAAAACAAATACTATGGTTTCAAAAAGCAAAAAGGAAGTTTATTCCGGAATAGGAAAAATTGAATACGAGGGAAAAAAATCAAAAAATCCCCTGGCATTCAGATGGTATGACCCTGAACAGGTTGTTTCGGGAAAGACAATGAAGGATCACCTTCGTTTTGCCGTTGCATACTGGCATTCATTCTGCGGTGACGGTACCGATCAGTTTGGAAATGCGACACATAATTATCCCTGGTCCAACATGTCACTCGATGACAAGATCAAATACAGAATTGATGCTGCCTTTGAATTCATCACAAAGATAGGCGCTCCCTTCTACTGTTTTCATGATGTTGATGTTGTAGGAGGTGATGGTTCTGTTTTTGATATTGAAAAACGTCTTGAGAAATATGTTCCTGTTATGAAGAAACTTCAGGACGAGACTGGTGTAAAACTTCTCTGGGGAACAGCAAACCTTTTCTCAAATCCCCGTTACATGAATGGTGCTGCCACCAATCCTGATTTTACAGCTGCAGCTAACGCCGCAGTTCAGTTAAAGAACGCAATCGACGCAACCATCGCACTCGGTGGTCAGAACTATGTGTTCTGGGGTGGCCGTGAAGGTTATATGAGCCTCCACAACACTGATATGAAGAGGGAACTCGAACATTTGGGTATGATGCTGACACTTGCCCGTGACTATGGCCGCAAGAACGGATTCAAGGGGACCTTCCTTATTGAACCCAAACCCATGGAACCTACCAAGCATCAGTATGACTTCGATTCAGCAACTGTTATCGGATTCCTCCGCCAGTTTGGTCTTGAAAAAGATTTCAAACTGAATATTGAGGTCAACCATGCAACTCTTGCAGGCCACACCTTCCAGCACGATCTCCAGGTAGCTGCCGACGCCGCTATGCTTGGAAGCATTGATGCCAATAAGGGAGACTACCAGAACGGATGGGATACTGACGAATTTCCAACCAACGTATATGAGATCACCGAGGCCATGATGGTTATACTTCAGGCTGGTGGTTTTACCAATGGAGGTATTAATTTTGACGCGCATATCAGAAGGAATTCAACCGACATGGAGGATCTGTTCATTGCTCATGTAAGTGGTATGGATACTTTTGCACGTTCACTTCTTATCGCTGATAAAATTCTGAAAGACAGCGATTATCTCAAGATGAAGAAGAACAGATATGAATCATTCGACAAGGGAGCCGGAAAAGACTTTGAAAAAGGAAAACTTACCCTTACCGATGTCAGGGAATTTGCAGCCAAGGCAGGCGAGCCCAAGGTAATCAGCGGCAAGCAGGAACTCCTTGAACAACTCATAAACATTTACCTCATGTAAAAAATCAACTGTTGCCAGAACAGCAACAGGCTATAGAAAAAGAGGGTACCGCAGGGTACCCTCTTTTTTATTCCAAATATACATGCCATCAATGATAAGGTATGGAAAACAATCAGGCATTTGATGCAGTAATCCTGAAAACAGGGGGGCTGGAAATAGATTTCTTTACTTTGCAAAGGCCTGCGACATTGATAACCGATTCCCTGTATTTCCCGGGGAAATCAGCAGGTAGCTTTATGTCAAGGTTTATTTCTGATGGCAGGCCCGATTCCCTGTTATATTCAATAGTCTGGATAATCTTAATCCCGTCGGCAGGGATATTCCGGTTATCGCAAAATGATTTGACATAGATCCCGGCGCATGTTCCCAGGGCAGCAAGGTAAAGGTCAAAGGGAGTCGGGGCACTTCCATTACCTCCATTATTAACAGGTTGATCGGTCCTGATGACATGACCATCAAAATGAGCGGTTATAACTTTACCACCATCAAAAGTAATTTCCATAATATCAGCTTTAATTTGATTTTTTGTTAAGTATTACAAGTTCTCCTGTTCCCAAAGATGTACGGTCAATGCTTTTCCTGTGGTTTAATTCCCTGGACAGATCTGAAGCATTTTTTTCATCTATATCAGCCTTTCTCAGGTTCATAATTGCCTCCTTTAATTGCATTAACTCTACCTTAAACAAATGAAGCGGCATTTTGTTTAATGCCCTGGTATAAATCCTGGTATAAATCCCTGTAAGGTGGGAGGGATATATTCCTTTGTTTTACATTCTGATCCTGGTCCTGGTCCGGATTAGCACAATCTGCCAGCCGGATGTTTTCATACTTTCCCCAGGTCTGTCCGGGCGGATCGTTTTTGCAGGAATGCAGACCAAAAGGTCAGTATCCTTTCATAACGGGATCGAAGTTTATCATCCTGTTTTTATCTATGGGCTGACATCAGGAACATATCGAATTCTTTCGTGGTTTTATCCTGAAGTGGTTTTTTTATGACAAAGCATTTGCTGTACCTGATGCCTGAGAAACCTGTTCTGGCGAGAAGGTCTGATAACTTATCGGGATCGAAGCCATTATGGACGTCGGGAGCATGGTTATGGAAAGATCCGTCTTCAGGATAAAGGTCAGCGATAGCGAGGAATCCTCCGGGACTGATCATGTCATGGAATTTTTTAATGATTTCTCCCGTGTTATTTATATGATGAAGGGTCATCTGCACAATAACCAGTCCGAAGTTTTCTTCCTTCCAGTCATCCTTTTCCAGGTCGAATAGCAGTGTTCTCATGTTTTCTGCCCCGGATGACTTGATCTTTTCCCTGGTTATCCTGACCATTTCAGGTGAGCTGTCCATGGCGGTTATCATTCCAAGGTGATTCCTTAGCTGGAAGCTGGTCAATGCGGTTCCGGCTCCGTATTCAAGGGCTGATGTTGTGCTGTTGACAGGTATCTGAAGAAGCAGTTCACGGGCAACAGCTTCGGCCCTGTCTCTGTGTATGCTGTTCTGATCCCAGTCCCGGGCTTTTATATCAAATTCATTCATACAAAAAAAAATAACTCCGTGTTACAATCAAAAATGATATTAAAGTTTAACGGCCAGTCAGGCTGGCCGTTTGGACTTCAAAGATACACCTGACGAGTGAAACACGGAGTAATTGAACGGTTAAAAAATTATTTCTTCTTCAATATGGTGCCCAGTACCTTTTCCTTATCAAGTTTCCTGGTACAGAAGAACCAGTCGTAGCATGTCATTTCACCTTTGTTTTCCATCCTTTCCCTGGCTACACCACATGATCCTGCAGTCGGAACGATTACATCGTCGCCTGGTCTCCAGTCGGCGGGGAGGGCAACAGAAAACGCATCAGCTGTCTGGAGGCCAATAAGCACCCGGTAGAGTTCATCAAAGTTACGGCCGAGACTAAGAGGGTAGTAGATAATGGTTCTTATGACACTGTTGGGGTCAATAAAGAAAACTGCCCTGACGGCTTTGGTGGAGCTTTCTCCGGGCTGAATCATTCCGTATGTTCTGGCCACTTCCATTGTGATATCCTCAATAAGGGGGAAAGTGACCTCGACATTTTTCATGCCCTTGTATTCAATTTTCTCCTTGATGGTACGAAGCCATGCGATATGGCTGTAGAGTCCGTCGACTGACAGTCCCACAAGCTTGCAGTTTGCTTCGTTAAACTGTTTCTCCATCGAAGCGAAGGTCATGAATTCAGAGGTACAGACAGGGGTGAAATCAGCGGGATGGCTGAAAAGGATCACCCAGTTTCCCTTGTAGTCAGATGGAAAGTTGATGTCGCCCTGTGTTGTAACAGCTTTGAATTCAGGAGCTTTATCTCCGATGCGTGGCATTGAATAAGCTTTCTCTTCCATGGTTGTATAAATTATCAGTTAATAGATATTAATAAGTTTTGTTGCTATCTTCTTGCAAGCATAAGATCGAGATCTTCCTTGAGTGAAGTAAGATCTTCTTCATGTTCTACCTCATCGGTAATAATCTGAAGTACGATATTATAGGTTACCGGGTCAGCTTCCCTGGTGATGTCCAGAAGCCTGTTGTAGGTTTTGATGGCGCACTGTTCTCCTTTAATATTCTGATCGAGGATCACCCCGACATAAGGATCTGATGGTGCATCGTATCCGCAGTTGGTTATTTCGATCCATTTTTCGGGTGAGAGCACCGGGGTACCACCAAGCTGAACTATACGGAGTGCCAGAAGTTCGGCATGGGATAGCTCTTCGGTGGCATGGAGGTTGAGTTCCGCTATAACGGCATCTTTCATAGGCCCTTTTACGACTTTGGCTCCGAGCCAGTACTGGTAGTAGGCCAGCCATTCGTCGGCAAGTGCTTTGTTCAATAAGTTGAGCAGTTCGTCAACATTCATTTTAACAATTGATCTTCCAATTTCTGCCATGTGTAGTAATATTTAGTTAAACAATAGGATATTTTCTTCCGCTGGTTTTATTCCTGGTCCTGGTTTTTATCGCCGGTATATTTCCCGGAGATCTGCAATCTGAGATCTTCGATGCTGAATCCGGGAATCGGGTTTTTTGAAAAATACTTTTTTAGTATGGATGTCAGTTCGCTATCGTGGAAATCCTTTATCTCTCCGGTGTCGGAGCAATAAATATGGTGATGGGGGTCTGCTACGGTATCATATCTCATCTGGTCGGATGAGGAGTTAACTTTTCTGATAATCCCTTTTTTAAGGAAGGCATCGAGGCAATTGTAGACAGTAGCAAGGGATACGGCCGGATAGCTGATTCTGAGGTAGCTGATTATCTCATCAGCATCAGGATGTGAGTTCAGGTCCCTAAGTACTTCCAGGACAGCGATTCTCTGTGGTGTAACCTTAAGATGGTTATCTGTAAGTATCTGAATTATTTCTTTATCTGCCATTTTTTCCGGAGTTTCGTTTGATTTTTTTTCAGGTTTAATGTATGTCATGTATTGTTTATTACTCATCTGTAACTGTTTACTTAAAGTCATTCTTTTTTAAGGATCATTTTATTGGTTTCAGATGTTACAAGGCGACTGTTCCCTGATTTCTGTTTTCTTACAGGTTTGGTAATAATTACTATTTGATAATCATTCTCATTTAACAATCATTCCGATGTAATAGTTGTTCTCATTTGAGAATAATTCCGATATAATAATCATTCTCATTTGATAATCATTCTCATTTGATAATCATTCTCATTTGATAATCATTCTCATTTGATAATCATTCTTATTTAGGAATCATTCTTATTTAGGAATCATTCTTATTTGATAATGATTCTTATTTAATAATCATTCTTATTTGATAATCATTCTTATTTGATAATCATTAAAATTATACAAAAAACCATGATCAAACAAGAATCTCTTGGTCTTTATTTCCTGTTTTCCCATGTGAAAGTATGGCATTGTAATGTTAATATAGTCAGATATATATGGTAGAAACCTATTTGGATCGCAAGACGTGATGCGTGAAGAACAAATCCGATTCCTGACATGTTTCTTTTTTCACTTTTTAGAATTTATAACGATCCAAAAAACCATGGTGAGAGTGGGAGTGAAACCGGAAAATCAAAGAAAATGCCGATGCTGCTGGTATAAATAAAGGCTTGCCCCGGTAATCCACAGAACCTGTTGACAGCATTCATGATGTTAAGGGTATCACAGAGAGAGCGGGGAAATCAGTTATTCAAGCTGGATCTTATATGATTTTTCCTGATCGGTTATCTGACTTGTTGCCCATTACAAGTGTTATTGATTTTTTGTCCGTGGCTGGCTGCTCATCACTGATGATTATTCGTTATATTGGTTAAATTTACATCTGCAAGCAACTACAAGCCTTATGTCCGACAGGAAAAGATTCATAGAAGCAGAAATGCTACCGGGCATGAAAGGCTTCAGACCTTTTGGAATACCTTGGAGATCACCTGAATCAATGGAACTTCCATACAAGGAATTTGAGTCTGTCTCTCTTGCCGGTTATAAAATCCTGACCCTGGAAATGACAGCTTTAAAAATGGACATGTCACGCCCCATTTTCACACGCCTCTGCAACAAGACCAGAAAAAAGGTCGCACGGGGCTTTGTTGAAGGTAACGCTTTCATAATCAGTGATGGATCGTACCTTGCTGAACAACAGTGGTACCGCTGCAACAACTGTCACGAGACTATGGTGTCGGACCAGCTCGCCATTGCAGGAACTGCAGCTCAAACGACATTACAAGGATAAGCGAATGAGAAACTCTTAACAATAAGATCCATTAGCTATGAGTAAAGAAATTGTTACAAGCTCCTGGTCAGGCAATATGTCATTCGATGGTTTGGTAAGCGGTCATAAAATAACTATCGATGCCGACAGTAACTTTGGAGGAAACGACATGGGGCCAAGACCAAAACCCCTTATGCTGCTAGCCCTTGCAGGCTGTACCGGTATGGACGTGGTATCAATTCTAAAAAAAATGAAGGTTGGATTTGATAAATTCAATATAATAGTTGAAGGCCAACTTACAGATGACCATCCGAAACAATTTTCTAAAATGCACATTATCTACGAATTCAGAGGTCCCGACATACCTGCCGAAAAACTCCGGAAAGCTGTTGAACTTTCCCAGGAAAAATACTGCGGAGTCAGTGCCATGTACAGGAAAATTGTAGAACTGACCTATGAAATAAAAATCCTGAACTGAACTACAATCCTGACCTGCCTTGAAAATTACAGTACTGTCGGATAACTATGCAGGCTCATTTCTGAAAGCAGAACATGGCCTTTCATACCTTATTGAACATGAAGGCTGCAGAATTCTCTTCGATACAGGACAGAGCGACCTTTTCCTTAAAAATGCAGCCCTTCTGAAAATAGATACCAATAAAGTAGATACAATTGTACTGAGTCACGGACACTATGACCATGGCAACGGACTTATATACACCGCGGGGAAAAAACTGATATGCCATCCAGGGTGCTTCGTAAAGAGATACAGGAAATCAGACAAGGGATATATAGGACTCAGCAGAACGCGTGAACAACTGGCAGAAATGTTCAGCCTGACCACATCCGAAAAGCCACTTGCCATTTCCGATTCAATGATTTTTCTCGGACAGATACCAAGGATCACTGATTTTGAATCTGTAAGTACTCTCTTTGTCCTCGAAAATGATATACCCGATTTTGTCGACGACGACTCCGCAGTGGCCGTGATCCTCTCAAACGGGATATATGTGATCACAGGTTGTGGACACTCAGGTATTGTGAATACCCTGGAATATGCAAAGAAAGTAACGGGAGTAAACAGGATCTGCGGAATATCCGGAGGCTTTCACCTTAAGGACAATGATCTCCAGACAAGAGAAACCATAAGGTATCTTAAACAAAATAATGTGAACTATATATTCCCTTCACATTGTACCGGTCTGGCTGCCCTGGCATCATTTCACAGAGAATTTGGAATACGCCTGGTCAGGACCGGGGATACTGTGGCAGTTAATTCCTGATAGTAAGTCTTACTTACCGTCATTTCCAACTCATGCAAGGAAAGATCTGATATCCTATGACCAAAACACATCAGTCTTGAAATTTCATCCGATCACAGCTGAGTAATCTCAAAGATCTCATTCCTGTCCCACTCAAGCCAGAACCTTATCGCACACTGCCTTACAAATATCCAATAATCTTCGTCGTCGAGACCGAAATTGTCGACTCCGGCCCTGATCACTTTCTGGAGCATTTCCTGGTAGGCAGGTTTCATCTTTATAAGAATCTGTTCATTATTATATGTGAATATCGCATGGGGTTTTGTGACAGGATCATCTATCAGGCTGATGGTTCCCTGTCCCAGCGTTGCCCCGGTACTCACCTGGAGTCCGTCGTTCATGCAGCTGAATGGTGTTACTGATCCGGCATATGATTTAATCTTAAGCAGATCGGTCGAAACCTCGAAATATTCCCTGGCAAGGATTCCCATCTTGGCCCCGATAATTGAATAAACACCCAGGTGCCCGTGAAATTCATCAGTCATGACACATGCTTTCCACTCGTCTACCCCGTACTTTGCTATTGCTTCATCCATTATAAGCCTTACATCATAGGTATAGATAGCCGGATCAAGCGGAAATCCGTTAAACGCTACAAAATGTCCGGGTTTAAAACTGCCGCTGATAATGTCTGAAATCACTTCCCTGACTGCAATGGCATTGTACCTGGTATTATATCTGACACGTGAAAGGGGAGCCACCGGTTCCATAACGAAAAGTTCGTGATTGGCCATCGCCACTGCCACCAGTTCCTCAGCAATAAAAGGCAGGTCCCGGCCTTTATTTCCGGAAGTGAGGGTTTGACTGAAAACATTCGCTGCAATAGTTTTTCCGGATGAAGTAACATCTGACATTTCGGGAGTGTACACTGCTTCACTGTTGCCCAGGTTTGAGATGATGTCAAATGTGGGTCCGGTTTTCATCAGTAATCCGGTAACTTCTTCAGCGTCAGAAAAGTCTGTTACACCATTCTTCAGACCTTGCCCGTTGTACCATACTATCTCGTCAATTCTGCCGGAGAGATCAGGATATGCCCTGATCAGCGATGCAACAGTGCCAATGGGACCGAGGCATAAATATGATATGTTTTTTTCACTTGACCTTATTACCTCACCCAGATTCCTGACCGGTTCAGAGGGATCATTCATATTATGCCGGCTATTATTGTTACCGGTGCCTTCGCTGGCATTAATGACTTTTACCGAATCCCTTCCGTGCAAGGCAAGCAGTCTGACAATCTCTGCTTTGTTTCTGGCCATGTTGGCGTGGTCTCCCGATATAACAACCGACCTCACGGTAACCTGAGGCAGGGACAGGATAAGACTTATTGCCCTTATATCTGAAGGATCAGCATCGGTATCAATAATAACTGTATGCTCAAGCCTGAGATGCATAGGGCTGGCGTTGATGACTAAAGGAAAAAGCAGAGTGGGAAGCAGAATTAAGAGTTTCTTCATAGGGCTATATCAAGGTATATTATTTTAAGTAAGGTTTAAAAATTCATTTTTGCTCCTCCGAATGCCGTGATTCCAGGCATGGGATAATAGATATTGTTCTCATATTCCTGATTCAGAATGTTTTCGGCACTAAGAAATAATTCGCACCATTTAAAAAGTTTATAAGAGACTTTTGAGTCAAGCAGGGTATAGGTCTCCATGTCTTCCTTGTCCACTGCCGGATCAGTATCAAGCTGGTCAACATATTGTACACTTATTGTTGCATGCAGTTTTTTGAGGCTGTAATCGATACTTGCAAAAAGATTGTGCTTTGGAGTCGCATAAACTGTTTTTTCCATATGTGTATAGGAATAAGTGGAACTCAGAGTCAGGTTCCTGCTTATGTTGGCCGTTCCTGAGAATTCGATTCCCCTGTTTGCCACTTCACCGGCATTCTGTAGTCCCTGCATTGGTACGGTTATGATAAGGTCGTTACCGTTGACAACAAAACCTGTAAGTTCAAGTCTGAACCGGTCATGTCCGAAGGTCTGATATATACCTGTTTCATAGTTGATGATTTTTTCTGGTCTTAGGCTGACATTGTGGTTCCAGACGAAGAGTTCACGGATGGTTGGTGAGCGGAACCCTTTTGCGACAGATCCCTTCCATGTTGTATTGGCTCCGAGTCTCAGGGCAAAACCACCGGCAGGAATCCATTCGGTTCCATATGTCTTGTGATTCTGGATCCTCAAACCGGCATTCAGAGTGAGAGATCCGAAAAGTTCTTGCTGGAGGAAGCCGTATGCACCTGCATCGTAAATCGAAGTGTCTGTGATAAATGAATTGAAAATCTCATTCCTTGCATCGCCCCCGTAAACAAGATAATCAGCTCCCAGTGTAAGGGTATTCCCCTCAAAGAGCCTGGCAGTCTCGTAGAGATTTACCCCATAGTTGACATCATTTGAATGAAAACCATCGGAGATCTTATGCTCACCAAAATTTTGGAAAAGCTTAACGGTTCCCGAGTATTTCTCATAGTCGTTGTTCAGGGTAAGGGACCAGTAACCCCGCGTCACGTCAAGGATATTGCCTGGGATGGCATTGAGAGTATCAGGGCCGGGATCCTGGGCATGGAAGCGGGCAAGGCTCAGGTCGGCTGTTATATCAAGGTTCTTATTCATCTCATAAGCCAGTTTAAGATACCCGTTTGTTATTTTAAAGTCTGAATTATCACGGTGTCCATTTGTCCGGTCGTGATTTATAGAGATAAATGCACTGAAACTGTCTTTTTTATATCCGGCTGATGCCATATACTTGCTGGTATTGTACGATCCTGCCATCAGATGGGCATTCCCGTGGAATCCATCTTCTTTTTGTTTCCTTGTTATAATATTTATCACTCCACCCATGGCATTTGATCCATAAAGGATGGAAGCCGGCCCCCTGATCACTTCAACCTTTTCAACATCCGAGGTTACATATGAGTCGGGCAGGGGATGTCCGAAAATTCCCATGAATTGCGGATGGCCGTCAATGAGCATCAATACTCCAGTTGTGGGACTCCCTCCGACACCCCTGATAGAGATCTGACCTGCAGCTCCTGTAGATACTCCAAATCCCATTATTCCTCTTTCAGTTACAAACAGTCCTGGTACACGACCATTGATGGCCGGAAGTAGAGAGGTTTCTATGCTCTGGTCAAGTTGGGAGGTGCTGACGACCGATACTGCCATCGGGACATTGCTCCTGTTTACTTTTACGGCTGTCCCTGTTACAACGACTTCATCAAGATTAACGGTATCCTTTAAAATGGATCTGATATTTTCCTGAGCCGTTGAATAGACAGAAGTCAGACCAAAGATAAACAGCAGGGAGAGAAGGTTTTTCATGGTAGATAAAAGTGTTACGAATTAATAAAAAAGTGTTACTTATATTGTAAAAAAAATCAATCAGCCTGACTCATTACAAGTTTCCCATGCCTTATGCCCTTTAGACTTATAAGTTTCTCAGACAGCCCGGTTAACCTGCTTGCTATGCCCTTGACGGCGATGATCTCAAGACAGGTATCCTGGTTAAGGTGAAAATGTTGTGAAGAGAGAATGACATCGAAGAAATCGTGTTGTAACTCAATGATCCTTGTTATAAGGTCTTTTTTGTGATGATCGTAGATAACTATGACAGCCCCTGCAACAACATTGTTGCAATGCCATTTTTTCTCAACAATGTTTTTCTCAATAAGGTTTCTCAGAGCCTGTGATCTGTTTGCAAAATTGTTGTCTTTTGCAAACAGATCCAGTTCACTGAGTAACTCTTCTTCAAGACTGACACTGAAACGGACTACGCTCATCGTAACACGATTTGCTGTAAAAGTAACACTTTATTCAATTGCCGAAACAATCTGCTCAGAAATTTTTTCAAATGAATTTACAACCTGCTTGTTTTTCTGGTTAAAAATAGTGAGTCCTTTCTCAGCTGCTTCGCCCACCTCCAGAACAAGAGGTATCTGACCCAGAAGCCGGGTATCGAATTCCCCGGCAAGTTGAAGTCCGCCTCCTTTCCCGAAAATATAGTACGATTCATCGGGGTGGTTTTCAGGTGTGAACCACGACATATTTTCAATGACACCCAGGATTGGAACATTCAGGTCGGGATTGGTGAACATAGATGCAGCCTTGCGGGCATCGTTTAGGGCAATCTCCTGCGGGGTTGTCACTATCAGGGCTCCCGATATCTTAAGTTTCTGTACAGAGGTCAGTTGTATGTCACTGGTTCCCGGAGGGA
>CAZBQM010000011.1:3347-48359 GCA_964494045.1 uncultured Rikenellaceae bacterium | reverse complement strand
AAGCCGTCAAGGTTGTGAGCGTGGCTGATGCTGTCAAAGCCAAACCTGTATTTGCTATATTCTCGGCAGGAGCAACAACATCTATGGAATGGGCCCCTAAGTTTGCTGAAAACGGGACAATCGTTATTGACAACTCATCGGCATGGAGGATGTACGATCATGTACCCCTTGTTGTTCCGGAGATTAACAGCCATGTCATAAAGAAAGGCGACAAACTCATTGCCAATCCGAATTGCTCGACGATTCAGATGGTGATGGCTATTGCCCCGCTTCACAGGAAATACAGGATAAAACGTATCGTTGCCGCCACATACCAGTCAGTAACCGGTACCGGAGTGAAGGCAGTAAAACAGATGGAGAATGAAAGGCATGGTATTAAGGGAGACATGGCTTATCCCTACCAGATTGACATGAACTGCTTCCCTCATGGAGGTTCTTTTCAGAAGGATGATTACACAACTGAGGAGCAGAAGCTGCTTGATGAGACACGCAAGATCCTTGAGGACAAAACCATCCAGGTGACTGCCACTGTTGTCAGGATTCCCGTCGTCGGAGGCCATTCGGAAGCTATAAACATCGAGTTCGAAAATGAATACGACATCGACGAGGTAAAAAGGCTTATCGGTGCATTCCCTGGTGTTGTCGTTTACGACAATCCTTCTGAGAATAAATACCCCATGCCCATCATGGCACATAACCGCGATGAGGTATTTGTTGGCAGGATAAGGAGGGATCATTCACGTGAGAAATGCCTCAACCTCTGGATTGTTTCGGATAATATCCGTAAGGGTGCCGCCACTAATGCTATCCAGATAGCAGAATACATGGCAGCCAACGGTCTGTATTGATATCTCAGCTCTCCCTGTCATCGTTCCCTGACATCATTGGGCCAGCCTGGTACTGACCCGGAAGATGTAAGAAGGGCACGGCGACAGGGAGACTTTTTTTATTCTTCCCCGGTTTCAAAGAGGAAGTTATTGTACGGATATCTTTTGATATGTATCTTCTTCACTTCCTCATAAAGGATATCCTTTAACTGCTGAATATTCTCACCCGTCCTGGCCGAGATAAAGACCACGGGATTTTCACTGTGTTTTCCCATCCACGTATTCTTAAGGTCATCGAGTGAAATATTCTGCCGGGTAACCGGAGTCAGGTCATCAACCGGCTTGTGAGTATAGGTGAAGGCATCGGTTTTGTTAAAGACAATTATCATCCTCTTCCCGGCCGAATCCAGCTCATTGAGAGTCTCTTCGACTATCCTGATCTGTTCCTCGAAGCCTGGATGTGAGATATCGACTATGTGAAGCAGGAGATCCGATTCCCTTACCTCATCGAGCGTCGACTTGAATGATGTGACAAGGTCGTGAGGGAGTTTTCTGATGAAACCGACAGTGTCAGAGAGAAGAAACGGAAGATTGCCTATAACCACCTTTCTGACAGTGGTATCGAGGGTTGCAAACAGCTTATCTTCAGCGAACACATCTGATTTACTGAGGAGGTTCATCAGTGTCGACTTGCCCACATTGGTATATCCGACGAGGGCTGCTCTCACCATCTTCCCGCGGTGTTTTCTCTGAGTGGCCATCTGAACGTCAATCTTCTTCAACTGGGTCTTGAGAAGGGAAATCTTATCACGTATTATCCTTCTGTCGGTCTCTATCTCGGTCTCTCCCGGGCCTCTGAGACCAATGCCACCACGTTGTCGCTCAAGGTGAGTCCACATGCCTGCCAGCCTGGGCAGCAGGTATTGATACTGGGCAAGCTCGACCTGGGTCCGGGCTTGCGATGTCCTTGCCCTTTTTGCAAAGATGTCGAGAATCAGGTTGGTCCTGTCAAGGATCCTGCATCCCAGCTCCCTTTCTATATTTCTTATCTGGCTGGGAGAAAGCTCATCATCAAAAATCGCCAGATCGATACCGGCCGAGGAGACAAACTCCGCTATTTCGGCTATCTTGCCTGAACCAACAAAGGTCCGGGCATCAGGTATCGGCAGCTTCTGAATGAATTTATTTACAGGTACGGCGCCGGCTGTCTCAGATAAAAAGGCGAGCTCTTCAAGAAACTCCTCTGCTTCCCCCTCAGGTTGCCCTGGATAACTGAGCCCTACAAGTATTGCCCTTTCGGGATCTGAAACAATTTCCGTCATCTTAAAAGGCTCCTGTTATTTTGTACCGCCCCCCGGATAACCTGTTTGAGGGCTTCCGAGCAATCAAGAACCATTTCAATGTCGGAAGGGAAAGGAATGTCTTTTGATTTGGTTTTCTGAAGCTGGAAGGAATTCAGTGCCTGCACATCACCTACTGCGCGTGCAGAGATATGTTCAAAGGTCGACCGGGCACCGAGAGGTTCTTTCTTAAGGATATTCGATGGATTGACCTGCATAATCTCTATGTCTCCCTCAATGACGCAGGTCTTTGACTGAACGCTCTCGATAAGTGCACACTGCAGGGTTTTGTATTTCACCGATTTTATATCATTACCTAGGGTGTCCTTCATCACATTTCCCTTGCTGTCGAGCTGATATTTGAAGCCGTCAGCAACTTCCCTTTTGATAACTGAATCTCTCTGCATGGTCTGATCGGGACTGACAATGATGTTCCTGACATTGATATTGACATAGTAATCGTAGTTGATTTCCTTGTCAAGGTCGCGGATATAATATTCAGTCCAGTCGCGGTTCAGCCGTGGGAGGTCGAGAGCCAGGAGATCTTCTTCAAATTCCCGGGGAAACTGTATCCCGGAACGGTTCTGGAGCGATACCAGAACCCTGCTCATACCCATATATCTGGTTTCATTTATCAGGTTGTCGATGTTTTCATAATCGCCAACATATTCCTTTGCCCTGACAAACTCCTCATATGCCTGACGGTACGATTCCTTAAGTCCGCTTTTCATAAGTTCAGTCCCATGCGCATAGTAGAAATCGGCCGACTTACGTTTGGCGGCAACCATTTCGGGCATGTAATCGACATATGGAAATTCGATGGTCCTGTTATTATACTGGAGAGGCGTGACTGTCCTGACCAGGGTCTGTCTGTCGCTGAGCCTTTTGTTGACCAGATAGATCTCGTCCCAGTTCTCCGGTCTTCCCTCCATCTTGAGAAAACGGATTCTTTCATTGTCCTGCTCTACAGCGATTTCGTAAGAGCGTTCAAGTATGGCGATCTGTTTCGCATCACGGGGGTTCTTTCGAAGTTGCCTGACAGCCATGTCGATGGCTGAGTCATAGTTACCTCTTTCGAGTTGTTTTTTTGAAGAACCGCATCCGGTGATAAGCAATCCAATGATCAGGAAAAAGGGTAGATAATTTTTCATCAGTACAGTGTTTTGATTTTGATTGCAGGATATAATCCACATGTCGACAGAATCACACCAGGTAATTCTTGTGTAAGTATACATGTGGGTTTCATATTCAGACAGTTTTGATGCAGGTAAAAATAGTAAAAACCTTGAAAAGGCAAATATATGCAGCCAGTCTCAATAACCGGCAGTCGTTTGTCAAAAAATAAAATTGAGCCACATTGAGAATCTCACTCTCACCGGCTGGCCTCTCTGGAGTCCCGGGCTCCATTTGGGTGACGACTGAATTGCAGCAACTGCTTCATTATCAATAAGAGGATGAACTCCTTTAACAACAGTGACGTTTGAAACGGATCCATCGTTTTCGACAATAAATGTCAGATAGATCCTCCCCTGGATCTTTTTATCTATTGCCTCCTGGGGGTAGGTTGTCCTTTTCTGTACCCATTCCCTGAATTTATTTATGTCTCCTCCCCTGAATGAAGGCATGATCTCAACGATATACATGGGTTGTCCCTGGCCAAACCCTCCATCTCCATCGAAGATGTCATCGCCATAGCCACCGGAACCTCCGTTACCCTGGACTTCTGTAATGACATCCGACTGGATTATCAGGTCGGTAGCTTCGGGAAGGAGATCGACCGGTCTGACCGAATCGACAATGACCGGAGCAACATACTTAAGCACTTCTGTAACAACAGGACGTGTTTCGGGAGGTGGTGGTGCCGCAGGGATGTATACCCTTTCAGGAGGAGGCTCGTAGTATTCCATCGTAACGGACACACCTCCGCGTCCTCCACCAGCATATACCAGATCGTTTTTCGGCCTGTCAAGGAAGGGTATCACGACAGCAAGTGAGAAGGCCGTTGTCGCGACAATGATTCCGGTGACAACTCTCCTGGAGTACCTGCTTCGCAGCTGGTAAGCACCATATTCTTTGTTTCTGTGTTCAAAGATTATGTCATCAAAACCGGGGACTCTTTCCTTGCTCATGATATGGTTTCCGGAATATTGCTGTAATGGTTCCTGGGGCAGATGAAAGATGTCTCTCCAATGCCTGAAGCAATCCCGGATATGTGCATTAATGATAACAAAATTCTGGCAAAATAATTTCAAATACATTTAATAAAACGCCTGTAAAATTACAAATAAGCCCATTCCATTCAAAACTGACAGCAGAAGCTTTTAAAGAATGTTTTAAAGTTTTCAATTTTTTATTAAATTTGCGGCAGTTCTCTGGGGGTTTAGCTCAGTTGGCTAGAGCGTGTGACTGGCAGTCACAAGGTCAGGGGTTCGATTCCCCTAATCTCCACAAAGGCCGGGAAAATATCCCCGGCCTTTTTTATTTCGCTGTCAGTATAAAGAAGAAAAGATGTCATTAACTCACTTTTTAAGACATTGCGTTTTTAAGTTATACCTTTAGCTTCTCGAAAATTTCCTTTAAGCAATCACTGCGTTATGAGAAGGACCGAAAAAGAAATCACTGACAAGGACATAATTAACAACATACTTTCCGGATCCAGGATATGCCGCCTTGGACTGGTTGATAATGGAACAGCCTATATAGTCCCGGTTTATTATGCCTTCTCCGAAGGATCCATCTTTATCCATTCCGCTCCTTACGGAAGGAAGATGGATCTGATCAGGCAGAACGAAAAGGTCAGCTTCGAAATCGAATATACCGACAGGATCATTAGGGACAAAATACCCTGCCGATGGACATCAAAATTCCGGTCAGTCATGGGTGAGGGCACTATAACCATTGTAACAGATACCTTTCAGAAACAGAAGGGGCTCGATCTGATAATGAGAAAATACGGGGCTTCAACTGACCTAAGCTACGACGATGCCTCTCTTTCCGGGATGGTCGTCCTGGAACTGACGATCAACAGCATTACGGGAAAACAGGCTGGTATATGGTAAAAGAGGCTGCAGGGTCGATCCCATGTAATTCAATATTCCCTTTTTTCATAAATTTTAACTTCCTGCGTTTTCCCTTCCGTGCTCTTTTTATTAAGTTTGATCAATAATCAATTCTAACCAAAATCAAAAGCTATGGATCTCAACAGGCGCAGATTTTTAAGATCTTCCCTTGCATCGGCAGCAGGCGTTACTGCCGCTTCCTTTCTCCCGGCAGATCTCTTTGCCCACCCTCTTCATAAAACCTCATATCCTGAGGAGATAATTGTCAGTCCCGTGCAGAAAAGCGGGCCGAAGGAGTCTATAAGATTCTCTGTTATCGGCATCAACCACGACCATATTTACGGAATGGCCGATGCCCTTATTAATGGAGGAGGCACCCTCGTGTCGGTCTACGCCAGGGAGCCTGAACTGCTTAAAGCCTTTACAGGCAGGTACCCCTCTGTAAAAATAGCCTCCGGCGAGGAAGAGATCCTTAATGACAGTTCAATACAGCTCGTGGCCAGTTCCTCAATCCCCATTGAAAGGGCTCCCCTGGGCATCCGTGTTATGAAGGCAGGGAAGGATTACATGACCGATAAACCGGGTATTCTGACTCTCAGCCAGTTCACGGAAGTGAAAAAAGTCCAGAAGCAGACCGGCCGCATCTACTCCATTATGTACAGCGAGCGTCTTGGAAACCGGGCTTCAGTTTATGCCGGAGAACTGGTACAGTCAGGTGCAATAGGAAAAGTGGTCCAGACCATCGGTCTGGGTCCCCACCGCATGAGGCCGGCAACCCGGCCCGACTGGTTCTTTGAACCCGGTAAGGCCGGAGGTGTTTTGTGCGACATCGGTTCGCACCAGTGCGACCAGTTCCTGTTTTATACCGGCTCATCTGAAGCACAGGTCAGCTTTTCGCAGATAGGTAACTTCAACACCTCTTCATATCCCGATTTCCAGGATTTCGGCGATATGAGTGTAAGAAGTTCCCACGCCACAGGATATATCCGTATCGACTGGTTCACCCCCGATGGCCTGAGCACCTGGGGCGACGGCCGCACCTTTATCCTCGGCACAGATGGTTATATTGAAATGAGAAAATATGCCGATATTGCCGGAAGACCCGGGGGAGACCATCTCTTCCTTATCAACCAGAAGGAAACAAAATATTTCGACTGCTCAAAGGTAAATATGCCCTATGGAGAGCAGCTCGTAAGCGACGTTGCTAACCGCACTGAGACTGCCATGACCCAGGCACATTGTTTCCTGGCCACAGAACTGGCACTTGTTGCACAGAAAAATGCCATAAAACTCAACCAGGCGGGTAAATGATTTTTTGTAACAATATATTATCTGATCATTTCCCGGCAGGATTTTAACCAGGCCCAGTGATCAGCAAAAGGCAGAAATATTATTTTTGAAAAATTGAATGCATAAAATATTCAGATACTATGACAAAAGAAATAATGCTAAAAGACCTTGATAATGATAAGTTTATCACGGAAAAAGTTAATGAGATAAGGGAAGCCGTTGGTTCAGGTACCGCCATCAATGCACTCTCAGGAGGGGTGGATTCATCGGTGGTTACAATGATCGGTCACAGGGCCCTGGGTAACAGGCTCAGGACCCTCTTCATCGAGAACGGGCTGATGCGCGAAGGTGAAGCCAGGCAGGTGGTTGAGATGTTTGCTGCCTTAGGTGTAAAAGTTGAAGTCATAGATGCACGCGACAACTTCTTTGCTGCACTTTCCGGAATAACCGATCCTGAGAAGAAAAGGGAGGCCATCACCCAGACTTTCTACAAGGATGTATTCGGGAAAGCCATAAGGGAAAGCGGTGCCCGTTTCCTGCTCCAGGGCACCATACTGACCGATATCGACGAGACTGTTGCCGGCATCAAAAGGCAACATAACGTATTTGAACAACTTGGAATTGATCCTGAAGCCACCTTCGGATATAAAATCCTTGAACCACTGGTCCAGCTCAGGAAAGATGCGGTAAGGGCCGTGGGTAAGGCAGTGGGATTACCCGAATCGCTGTTCAACAGGATCCCTTTCCCTGGTCCCGCCCTTGCAGCCAGGGTTATAGGCGAGGTAACTCCCGAAAAAATCGAGATAGTAAGAAAAGCCACAACTGTAGTTGAACGTAACCTGTCGGGAATTGAAGCATTCCAGTACCTGGCCATCCTCCATGAGGACCGGGTAACAGGTATGCGCGACGGTAAAAGGGAATTCGGACGGCAGATTGAACTTCGCTGCTGGGACAGTCTGGATGCACGAACTGCAAAACCCACACATCTATCCTTCGAAGTACTTGAAAAGATTGCCGCTGAGATAACCTCTGAGGTCACCGGAGTGGTGAGCGTGACCTATAATATTACCTGTAAACCGCCTTCAACCATTGAAGCAATCTGATAGACTTTCAGATTCAGAATAATATACTCAAAAACGATACTCAGGGAGAAAAGGGATTGCCATCAATATGTACAATCCCTTTTCCTTCTCCCTGATTCTTAATGTCAGCCGTATTGCAGCATTTCTGGGATAAACAAAGCTGCAGGCCGGGATGATTTCTTACCTGCGTCCGGAGAATCCTCCCAGGATTGATCCTAAGAGGCCTTTCCCCTTTGCCTTTCCTCCTCCGCTTTTAAGGATAAATCCTGCAACATCATCAAGAATGCTGCCGTCGCCATCGGCATCAAGAAGTGACCCGATCCCGGATATCCCTTCGCGGCTGGTGTCGCGTTTTTTGGAAAGGGCTCCAAGTATAATGGGAGAAAGGGCAGGTATCATCTTCATAATTGTCGAAGAATCTATATTCAGATTCTTTGAGAGCATGCTTGCTGCAAGGGTGCCTCCTGAATCGCCGAGAAGACCTCCGAGGTTGGCATCCACATTTGCTGATCCTGCCTTTGAAGAAACAATGTCCTTGATATTGTCAAGAACCGAAGGATCGCCGTATTTCTTCAGGATGTGGTCTACCCTCTCATCCCCTCCCATCGTATCCTTTTGCCTTTTCAGGCCCGAAATGATAAGGGGCGCAAGCTGGGGAATAAGCTTCTGGACGGCACCTTTGTCAACATTGAAATTTGACGACATCTGATTAGTCAGTTCACCGCCATACTCCTTCATGAATTCATCAATAAATCCTGCCATGACATTCATTTTATTAGTTATACCGGAGAAATATTATTCTAAAGCTATGTGAATATTTTTATATATCAAAATATATAAATCAGCAGATACCAGAAGTAACTGTTTGCACAACACGCTATATATCAACAACAAACAATAACTACTCTTAAATATTCCTGGGATGAATGAAAAAAACCTGTCTGATGTATTCAGATCAGGTTTTTCAAAAAACATCATGGCAAACAAATCCCTCATGGTGCAGAACGGGCAATCCGCATCAGTTTCGGGAAATATTGTAGCGCGAGGCCAGCAGGTCGTCACCATGGCCCTCAGCCGTGTTATCCATTTCCTTTACCTTCTGCCTTTCAAGTATCTCCGGTATCAGCTCCTGTCCGGCCAAAGAAAACTTTTCGGCACGTGAGGGAATGGAAAGATAGATTAAGTCATCCTCATAAAGGCCTTCTTCGACAATGACATAATCGTCGTTGGCCTCACCCAGGAGTACAACCTGTCTGGTTCCGCCCCTGGTGTAGACAAAGGGTATGTTGTCGGGACCTGCATGGACGCTGGCTGAAGGAATGTACATAACGTCATTGTAAGTTCTTATCATGATTTTATTATCGGTAGTCATTGCCGGTCTCATCATGGGATCAATCTCTTCAATCCTTATGAGTACTTCAAACACCTTCGAGTCGGAATTTGGTATCTGTTCCCCGATGTTGGCAATGCCGGCTATGGTTCCCTTATATACTTTTCCCCTGTAGGCATCAGTCCTGACCTGCACCTCCTGTCCTGTTCTTATCCTGTTTATTTCAATCTCGCTAACATATACTCTTGAAATCAGGGATGACAGATCGGGCAGGGTTGCAATAACCGGATCGAATGGATTCATCATGGATCCGGTTCTGATCTTTACACCTGTCCTGTCCTTCCTGTATATCACCATTCCGTCGGCAGGGGATTTTACTGTAAACCGTGCAAGCACCTCCCTGAGATCATTGACTTTCCGGCGCTGCAAATCGAGGTTGAGCTTCATGATCCTAAGATCGGAGGAAGCCTGGGAAAATCTCAGGAGATAAATTCTTTGTTTCTGCTCCAGGAACCTTCTCATCCTGTCAACCTCAAGCTCTGCATGACGCTGTACGGCAGGAGGTTCATAGATCGATTGTTCAAGAACTATCTGTGCTTCGCTATTGGAAAAGACCTGGTTACGGATATCGTCCCTCAGGGTTGAAAGAGTAACAGCAGTATCGAGTATCTTCATGTCGAATTCCTCCTGCAGGCTCTTGAGGTTGTTTATCTCATCCTTAAGGGTATTGTCGAACATTGACCGGTCGAGTGATGCTATATAATCTCCCTTCTGAACAATGGTTCCTTCCGGAACAAGATCTGTGATCCTGATCGGGGCTGTCCTGAAACTTCTGTTCCTGACGATATCCGGGCCCCGGATCTCAAGAGCATTTTCTGCCATTAGTTCGCCAGTCTCTTCAACAGCTATTTCAAATGTTCCCTTCACAACCTTTGTAAGACTAAGGGCCTGTTCCTTCTTAACAGCTGTGATCTTTAAAAAGAGAAACAGGGCCAGGGAACTCAGCACGACCACTATCCCTGTTATTATTATTGTCCTTTTCATTACTTTTAATGTTGCTCTGTTGTCTGTTATCTTATAACATACAGTCAGATAAAAATGTTCAGTTCATATCCGTAGTTCTGAGCTCCGGATCAGATAAGCGGTTTCATTCTGTAAAAAGCAGGCCGGGTACCTGAAAATTGTACTTTTGAGTCCTTGTTATCGTTTTAATGTTTCAATGAAGAAGAAAAAGAAAAGATTGCCTCGATTTACAAAGGTATTACTGGAACTCTCAGTCCTTTTCCTTTGCCTGGCAGGCCTGTTTGTCTTTGCTGTCTTTGCAGGTGTCTTTGGCCATGTGCAGACTGTTGATGAGTTAAAAGCTTACAGGAATGCAACAGCTTCCGTTGTTCTTTCGGAGAACGGGAGATCCATAGGCAAGTTTTTTTATGAGAACCGGACCAATATCACTACAGGGGAGATACCGGAGCATCTTTCCGAAGCCCTGATAGCAACTGAAGACATACGATTCTCTGAACACAAAGGTATCGACACCCGCAGCCTCTTCAGGGTGTTCTTCAAATCGGTGTTGATGAGTGACAGGAGCTCGGGAGGCGGAAGTACTATCACCCAGCAGCTTGCAAAAAACATGTTCGGAAGAAAGGGTTTCGGTCCGCTGACTCTTCCCGTGAACAAAACCAGGGAGATAATTCTGGCAATAAGGCTCGAGAAGGCCTTCCCGAAGGATGAGATCCTTACCCTTTACCTGAATACAGTTTCTTTCGGAGAGAATGTATATGGCATTGAAGCTGCTGCAGAGAGGTTTTTCGGGAAGAAGACTGCTGCCCTCAGGATCGAGGAATCAGCCGTTCTGGTCGGTATGCTTAAGGCAAATACCCTGTATAACCCCCGGTTGAATCCTGAGAATTCGCGCCAGAGGCGCAATGTAGTGATAAGGCAGATGGAAAAGTACTCCTATCTCGATCCGGCAGAAGCCGATTCACTCTGTAATCTGCCTCTTGTTTCCGTTTACAACAACTATGAGAGTTCCGGTCCGGCTGACTATTTTCTTGTCCAGGTCAGGGCTGAAGCCGAAAACATACTCAGTAAACTGGATAAGGAAACAGGGGAAGGCTGGGACCTTGAAAAAGACGGGTTGGTGATCTCCACAACACTCGACCTGTCGCTTCAGAATAAAGCCACGGCTGCATTCCGCGAACACCTGCCGCTTATGCAGAAACGCCTGAGGGAACAATACAGAAGTTCTTCCGGCAGGAAAGCTCTTGAAGCAATTGCCGGAAGCGAACTCAAGAGATCGCGACTCGGCGATCGTGCTGATAAGCAGATTACACAAAGGACTTTCGACTGGAGTGGTTCATACACTGACACCCTGACAGTGAAAGACAGCATCATCAACGCGCTTACCATTCTTCATGCCGGCCTTCTGGCTATTGATCCTGAAAGCGGTGATGTAAAAGCATGGGTGGGCGGCATAGATTTTAAAAGTCAGCCTTATGACCAGGTCCTTGCCCGCAGGCAGCTTGCTTCGGTCTTTAAGCCTGTGCTTTTTTCGGCTGCCCTTGAGGCGGGGATGGAACCCTGCCAGTACCTCGACAATGATTCCGTGGTTCTTTCGGGGTTCGATACCTGGACACCTGAGAACTATGATCATTCCTATGGCGGAAGGTATTCCCTTGCCGGGGCCCTGGCACAGTCGATGAACGTTCCGACTTTCAGCCTGTACATGCTTACAGGATTTGATAAAGTAAATACATTATGGAAGGCCCTTGGCTTCTCATTCCCGCTCGATAACACCCCGTCGCTGGCTCTGGGTACAGGCGAAGCAAACATCAGGGAGGTTGCTGAAGCCTATTCATCGTTTGCCAACGGGGGTTACAGGACCAGTGTCAGGATGATCAATTCAATAAAAACCTCTGACGGGAAGATACTGTTCAGCAAGCACGATGTAGGCCGGGGAGAGAGAGTGATCACCGAACGCACCTCCCTCCTGATGAGCGCCATGCTTCAGAAAGCCATCAGGGAGGGAACCGGTGCATCAATGGCTTCGAGGTTCGGACTAGATATCTCTCTTGCCGGCAAGACAGGAACCTCACAGAACTATTCCGATGCATGGTTTGCAGCTTTCACAAAGGGGATAGTCATTGTTACCCGCGCAGGAGCTTCAACAAGGGCCGTTCACTTCAACAATGGCTCCTACGGTTCAGGCAGTACCCTGGCTCTTCCCCTTGCAGCGCTGACTTTAAAAAGAGCTGCAGCGGATAAAACACTTGCTGAAAAATACCTTAAGCCCTTCCCTCCGCTCCCTCCTGAACTTGAAGACGCACTCGACTGTCCCGACTTCAGGGAGAAATCATTCTTTGACGACATTATCGACGCCTTCCAGCCACGCAAGGCAAGAAGTGAAGATCCTCAACGTATCGAAAAGAGAATCAGGTCGCTGATAGAAAGGATCTTCAGGAAGTAAGCGCTTCGTCGCGGGAAACACATATCCATGTCCCTCCTGTCTCCTCCCTTTTTCTCATATGTAACAGCTTAATGAATTTTCTTCACTATAAGGATTTTTTAAGATATTTTTGTCTGAAATACATAGACCATGAATTGGTTGCATGATCTGTTCACCGGGGAGGGGGTTGCCCATACCATCCTTCTCTACAGTATAGTAATTTCCGTCGGGATATCTCTCGGCAAGCTGAAGATATCAGGAGTATCCCTGGGGATAACATTCGTACTTTTTGCAGGTATCCTTGCAGGTCATCTGGGCTTCACGGGAAGCCACCAGGTTATTGAATTTGTCAGGGACTTCGGGTTGATCCTCTTTGTTTTCTCAATCGGTCTCCAGGTTGGTCCCGGATTCTTTTCATCATTCAGGAAAGGAGGATTGTCGCTCAACCTTCTGGCGCTGGCAGTGGTCTTTGGAGGCGCCGCGATAACCATTCTTATCCATTTCATCACCGGTACTCCTCTGTCGCTTCTCGCAGGCATCATGTCAGGAGCCGTTACCAACACGCCGGGTCTGGGAGCAGCCCAGAATGCCATGGCAGTTGCCGGAGCCAGAGCCACGGAAGTCACAGATATGGGGATAGGATACGCAGTGGCCTACCCCTTCGGTGTTCTGGGTGTTATTCTATCAATGTTGCTTCTGAAAAGACTATTCAGGATAGATATCATAAAAGAGATGGAACTCTTTGAGAAGGACCAGCATCCTGAAGAGGCAGTTCCGGGCAAGGTTAACCTTGTGGTAACTAACCCGCTTGTTGTTAACTATTCAATACGTAAGATCTCAGGTCTTCTGCCTGAGGATGTTGTGATATCCAGGGTATTACATAACGGAGAACTGATTTCCGCCACCTCAGACACCATTTTATCGAGGAACGATATAATACTTGCAGTGGCCAGGAAGGGGCTCATCCCTGAGCTGACAGAGAAAATAGGAACTGTCAGTGAGATGGATATCTCATCAGGCACCGGCACCCTCATCTCAAGAAGGGTTCTTGTTACCAACCGTGAAGTCTTCGGTAAAAACCTGGGGGATCTCAGGCTCAGGACAAGGTACAATATCAATATAACAAGGATCTACCGTTCGGGCATCGAGCTGGTTGCTTCTCCATCAATAAGGCTTCAGATGGGCGACCGGCTGACGGTTGTGGGCGACGAGAGTTCGGTAGAAAAGGCAGCTGCTGAACTTGGCAATTCACTTAAGAGACTCAATGAGCCCAATCTCATCTCCATTTTTGTCGGCATAATGCTGGGAGTGATCCTTGGAAGCATTCCTTTCGTCATCCCCGGAATTCCTAATCCGCTCAGGCTGGGACTTGCCGGAGGCCCGCTCATCGTTGCCATCCTTTTGAGCAAATACGGTTACAGGTTCTCTCTTGTTCCGTATACAACAGTAAGTGCCAATCTGATACTTCGTGAAACAGGCATCCTGCTGTTTCTTGCCAGCGTCGGCATAATGGCAGGAGAGAAATTCGTAAGTGCCTTTTCTTCGGGCGACGGTCTGATCTGGATGGGATATGGCGCCCTTATAACAATTTTGCCGGTGTTGATTACCGCTTTCTTTACCCGGGCCGTTCTTAAAAAGAACTATTTCGAGATATGCGGACTACTGGCAGGCTCCATGACCGATCCTCCGGCTCTGGCGTACGTAAACAACCTTGCCCGCTCCGAAGCTCCGGCTATTGCCTATGCCACTGTTTATCCGCTGGTTATGTTCATGAGAATATTTATCGCACAGCTGCTGATAATCCTTTTTGCATAATTGGCCCCTGGACAGGCCTGTTCATCTTATCTGCCCCATGCAACCGGAGATTCATGTCACAGACCCCACAAAAAGAGGATACCGAAACCAGGGTGTTTTAATAATTTTTAACTCTGCAGCCCTGCTTTTACCTCTTTTCTGTCTTGAATATCCTATACCTTTATCAATCATAAAAATAGGCTCCGGAGCTTTTGTTTTTCCATGTTATATTCTGATAACTTAATAATTACATGGCATCATCAAAAATCCGGTTTTGAAATAATTAACAAACAATATTCAATTATGAAAAAAAGAATCTTCAGAACGGGACTGCTTGTTATGTCGTGTTTTGCCATGATGGCTTTTATGCCGGGCAGCGTGACAGACTCAAGAAAGCCCATTTACCTGAACACTGCTTTTTCCTTTGAGGAAAGGGCAGCTGACCTTGTTTCGAGGATGACCCTCGAAGAAAAACAAAGTCTTCTGGGAAACGGTATGGCTGCTATCCCAAGACTTGGTATTAACTCCTATAATGTATGGGGTGAAGCTTTGCACGGAGTGGTCCCCATGTTCAATCCCAATGCAGGAAATGCCACTTCCTTTCCCAGCAGTGCAGCCCTTGGTTCTACATGGGATCCTGAGCTTATGAAACGTGAGGCTGAAGCTATTGCTGAAGAGGCACGAGGCGTCAATTCAAAAGTTATAGCCAACCTCACATACTGGTCGCCTGTTGTTGAACCTATCAGGGACCCCAGATGGGGAAGGACCGGCGAGTCATACAGTGAGGATCCTTTTCATATCTCCCGGATAGCTGCAGGCTTTATCCATGGTATGATGGGTGATGATCCGCTGTACTATAAGACCGTCCCGACCGGCAAACACTATTTTGCCAACAATAGTGAATTCAACCGCCATGTCAGCAGCTCTGATATGGACGCCAGGGACATGAGGGAGTTTTACCTTGCTCCTTACAGGTCACTTATCGGAAAAGATAAGCTGCCTAGTATCATGTCATGTTATAATGCTGTAAACGGGGTTCCCGTTACCGCAAGCAAATTCCTTGTTGACACCATTGCCCGCAAGACTTATGGTCTTAAGGGATATGTAACCAGCGACTGTGGTGGTGTTGCTGATATCCAGACAGGTCACTTTTATGCAAAGACAAATGCTGAAGCAGCAGCTATGGGCCTCAGGGCCGGAGTCGACACCGACTGTGGAAGTGTTTACCAGACAGGGGCTATTGATGCTGTAAAAGAAGGACTCATCACTGAAAATGAGATCGATATTGCACTTGTTAACTTATTCACCATCCGTATGAAACTTGGTGAATTTGATCCTAAAAGCAAAGTACCCTATGCCCATATCCAACCGGATGTTGTCAATGCCCCCGGGCATGTTGCACTTGCCGAAGAGGTTGCTACAAAAACCGTGGTATTGCTTAAGAACGACGTTAAAGCAGGTACAGACACCAGAATACTTCCGGTTAACCCTGCAAGTCTGAAAAAGATAGCAATCATAGGGCCTCACGCCGATAAAGTCGAACTTGGACCTTACTCAGGAAGACCCTTACAGGAGAATATGATCACTCCTCTGGCCGGAATACGTGATTTCCTCTCAAAAGCAGGATCATCCGCCGAGGTCATCTACAGCAGTGGTGCAAACACTTCGAACCGTAGTAACCTTTTTAATGTCATCGATTTTGAACTTACAAATAAAAAAGGCGTTTCAACAAAATATGATGCTACGAAATTCACCGAATCAGCAAAGGGAATAACAATAGGATCAGGAATGACCGGCATCAACTCGGTCAGAAGCATCAAAGACGGTGACTGGACTTCATATGATAATGTTGACATTACCGAAATTAGCAAGATCGCTGTTAATCTCTCGGTTCCCGGCGATGGTGGCACCATAGAAGCAAGAGTAGGTTCGCCCAGCGGCAACGTTTTCGCTACATTTGATGTTACAAACGCCCAGGGTATGGGTGGAGGATTCAGCAGGGCAAGAGTCGTTGAAGGAAGGTTAAACCAGCTTGGTATAACCGGTCCACAGAAGATATATCTTGTTTACCATGCCACAGCAATAGCTCCTATCGACCCGGAAACCCTTGCAATAGCAAAATCAGCCGATGTAGCTATAATCTTTGCAGGTACTGATGATCAGACAGCAGGAGAAGAAGCCGACAGGCTCACACTTGTTCTTCCCGGAAACCAGTACGAACTCATTAATGCAGTTGCAGCAGTTAACCCGAATACCATCGTCGTTATGCAGACCCTGGGTATGGTGGAAGTTGACCAGTTCAAGAACAACCCCAATGTAAAAGGAATGCTGTGGTCGGGCTTCAACGGTCAGGCTCAGGGGGCAGCAGCCGCAAGAGTGATCTTTGGCGACGTAAACCCGGGTGCCAAACTGAATGCCACATGGTTTAAATCAGTCAACGACCTGCCTGCAATAACCGACTACACCCTCAGGGGCGGAGCCGACAAGAACGGCCGTACATACTGGTATTTCAACAAAGATGTTTCATATGAATACGGTTTCGGAATGTCTTATTCTTCATTCGAATACAGTAACTTCCGGATCAGCAACCAGAACATCACCCCCAACGACAGGATCACCATCAGCTTCGACATCAAAAACACCGGTGCCGTCGACGGTGACGAAATCGCCCAGGTATATGTAAAGACACCCGATGCTCCCGCTTCCCTCCAGAGACCTATCAAACGACTCAAGGGATTCGAAAGAGTTACTATCCCTGCCGGACAGACCACAAGGGTCAACATTCCAATCGACTGCTCAGAACTATGGTTCTGGGATGCCGAAGCCGAAAAGATATCCTTCGACAAGGGAAGATATGTATTTGAAATCGGCGCCTCATCAAAAGACATCAGAGGAACCGTCGAGGCTTCACTTACAGGTGAATACAAACCCTTCCTTAAGACTGTTGTTGCCGAGAGTGGCAAGGTGGTCCTTAAAAGCGGAAGCTCAGTACAGACAAGCGTTACTGCAGCATTGTCGGACGACAGCTTTTACGATCTTAAAAAGGCTGACGTGAAATACCAGAGTAACAATCCCGCTGTCGCTTCTGTCGACAACAACGGACTCGTTACCGCCAACGGTGTCGGTACGGCTTCAATAACAGCATATGTAACCATCGACGGAAAGACTGTATCCGACAGCTATCCCGTGAAGATCATGCCCGACCTTAAACTTGCTTCAATTACTGTCAACGGGAAACCGGTGGCTTCTTTCAAACCTGAACTAAGAGGGTACAGCTTTATCCTTGCTGCAGGTTCTGCAGTTCCCCAGGTAAGCGTAAAACAGAACGACCCGGCTATCACCGTTGAAACTGTCCAGGCAACTTCTGTCCCGGGTACAGCAACGATAACACTGACAGATAATGTCACAGTTGAAAAGAATACCTATACTGTCAGCTTCGGTACAAAATCCGTAAGTGATGAATTCAAGGCCGCTGCTCAAGGAAAACAATGGAGCTGGGTAAGAGAAAACAAGGCTGACTGGAGCCTTACAAAAACCCCGGGATACATGGTTATCACCGGACAGAAAGGTGACCTGGAAGGTAAAGCAAACAATACCGGGAATTTATTCCTGCAGAGCGCTAATACCGACTGGACTGTCACTTCGAGGATAGTTTTCTCGAAAAAACCGACCTTAGGACAACAGGGAGGACTCATAGCCTACCAGGATGATGATAATTATGTCAAACTGGTCTTCAAAACTGCAGCCGGAAGAAGAGGAATGGGATTCGGACCCGGAGCAAGTATCGAGATCGTTGTTGAACAGGATGGTAACCAGTCTTCGGGTGGCTCCATCAGTGCCGCTGATCTCATTGGCGACGACAACGTTGTCTTCCTGAAACTGGTTAAAAAAGGTACAGTATATGAAGCTTCTGTATCAGGAAACGGTAAGAACTTCAAAAATGCAGGGAAAGCAGATGTTGCCCTGAAAGATATTAAAGCCGGTGCAATAGTATGCAACGGCAACTCTGATGGAAGACCTTCAGGCAATTTCCCGGCAATGCCGGGAATGCCTCAGCAGGCCAGTCCTGATGATAGCACACCTTTCACCGCATCATACGATTACATAAGGATTTCAAGCGAAGCAACCCGCTAATCCGTATTTTTACACCATAGTCCTCCGGTAAACAGGATGCCATCAGAATCCGGCTCCTCTACCGGAGGATTTTTTTGCTGACAGGTCACTCCTGTCATTTATTACCTTATCTCTCAGCCCGGATCCTTACCTTTGTAAGAATGCAGGTCCTGAAGGATTTTCTTTTTAATATATTTGAGCTATAAAAGATACACGCATCAGTGAAGATGAACAGGTATTATTCAGCAAGGGTTATTTTCCGGGTCGTATTACTGGTCGCCACCCTGGTCCCCTGGGTCTGCGCCGCAGGATCAGATCCGGGAATCGCTGCCGCGAAAGGTCAGGAAGAGCAGGAAGGATACAGGGATGTGACAGCTGTTGACGGTGATTTTATTGCCGTCGGGACAGGGGGAAAGATTGACCTTATTACGGCCAAAGGCAGCATTATCCCTATGGGAAATGATTCGGATGCCGATCTTAACACCG
Source organism: uncultured Rikenellaceae bacterium (assembly GCA_964494045.1). Classification (GTDB taxonomy): domain Bacteria; phylum Bacteroidota; class Bacteroidia; order Bacteroidales; family VadinHA17; genus LD21. Next base: position 29,593 of record CAZBQM010000011.1, on the reverse strand, counting down.
TTATAACGGAAGGACCTGCGATCATCGCTGCTGGCAGCAACGGTACAATACTTTTATCCTCCGACAGAACCACATTCAGAAAAATAGAAACAGGCACTGTAAAGAACATCAGATCAATAACCTCTTACAAGGGATTGATAATAGTTCTCACCGAAGATAATTCGATACTTGTTCCCGGAGATAACAACAAATGGATCGAGGTAATTCTCCCGCTTAAAGGAAATATTGTCGCCCTGTCGGCGGGTTTGCCTGGATGTGCAGGTGCAACCGACAGAGGCGAGATTATAAGATCTGAGGATGCCATTAACTGGGAGATCTTCGACTACAACGAAAACTATGCAGGATTTGGCAGACCATGCATTTTTACGGATATCGCGGTATCCGATAACAGGATAGCCGTCTCGGGCTGCCACAACGACGACACTCCTGTAGTGCTTTTTTCAACACTGGGGAATGTGTGGATGGAGAGGACTCTCAACTATACAGACGATGACGGCATAATAAGACTTCTCAAAGGCATTCCTGAAAGAATAACTTATGATATTACAGGAGACCAGTTCTTTATCGTCACCCCCGGCGGAGAGATAATGAGTCTTCCGCAATGTTCGAAATGCAATACTCTGATAAGGAGCGGAATACAAAACCCGGGAGGATTGAGCGCGGGGCCCCGGTCGATGATAGTAGCCGGAGATGGTTTCAGTTACGAAAAAATACAGATCAGGGATTATTAAGGCACAGACAATAACATACAGTAAAGAATACACAGGAGCCAGAACCTGAATAATGACTCATGAATCGCATTATAAGCTAGTAAGTAGGCTCAGACCCGGGAAAATAGTGATCCCGATACTTATCGGACTTGGGCTGGCCGGATGGCTGATTCTGAAAGAGATCAACTCTGATGCCATAAGGCTTCTTGACTTTACAGGCAGATCCGTATTCTGGCTCATGGTGGCCTGGTGCTGTATGATAGGAAGGGATCTTGGTTACATCATCAGGCTGAGAGTACTTTCCGGCAATGATCTGACATGGAGGCAGGCCTTCAGGATTATTATGCTGTGGGAGTTCACCTCGGCAATCACTCCCTCTACAGTCGGCGGAACAGCAGTTGCCGTGGTATTCATTCACAAGGAAGGGATATCTGTCGGAAGGAGCACAGCTATGGTACTGGCTACATCCTTTCTCGATGAACTTTATTTTGTAGTAATGTTACCCCTGATACTTGCCATTGTGGGGAGCGATATACTTTTCAATACAGCCCTTCAGGGTACCGGCATGGCCTTGCTTAACAACCTGATGATAGTGGCTGTTGTTGGTTATTCTATTATCCTGACCTGGGTTCTTCTTGTAGGATATGGTCTTTTCATCAACCCGGTGGGATTAAAAAAGTTTATCGTGGCTGTCTTCAGGCTTCCCCTTCTCAGGCGATGGAAAGAAAGTGCCGAAAGAGCAGGAGATGATATTGTTACAAGTTCAGTGGAATTAAGGAAAAAAAGTCCCGGTTTCTGGGCAAAAGCAGTGACAGCCACATTTCTTTCGTGGACCTCAAGGTATTGGGTGGTTAATGCCATACTAACGGCATTCTTTGCAATCAGTGACCACTTCCTCATTTTTGCCAGGCAACTGGTTACCTGGATAATGATGATAATAAGCCCCACTCCCGGCGGCAGCGGATTTGCCGAACTTATACTCGGTCGCTACATTTCAGACGCTCTGCCTTCCGACATTGCCGATCCTGCAAGCATTGCCCTTGCCATGGCCATCATCTGGCGCATTATCAGCTATTATCCCTATCTTATTATAGGGGCATCAATAATTCCGGGATGGATCCAGAAAAAATTTGTCAGACCTTTAACATCAAAGAGATAGATTTTACCTAATTTCGGATATCCTGTAACCGGTAACTGTCTGATGAATTATGAGTGAAGAGATTCTAAGGGCCCTGATGGAGTTGTTTGCCATTATTGTCAGACATCATGGAGGGATTCTCAGAAGCGAACGCGAATATGTGGCCGGCTTCCTGAAAAGCCAGCTTAATGCCGACAGTGTACCGGAATATCTGTCACTTTTTGACAAGATTGCAGGTCCGGTACTGGGTCAGAATGTACCTGTCAGGTTCACCAACCGCTCTGCGAAGGACTCGGTAAAGGTACTTTCCATATGCAACGAGATCAACCGGACTCTTAACGATGAGCAGAGAGTTGTTGTGGTAATGAGGCTCTATGAGCTACTGAGCGCTGAGAGTAAGTTCACCGAGCATAGGATGGATATCATCACAACTGTGGCAGAGGTATTCAGGATCGACTACAGGGAAGTAAAGGCCATGGAACTGTTTGTCAGGGCAGATGATGAAAATCCTGTTTCCGATCCGCTTATCCTGGTGAAAAATCCTGTAAATGACCCTGAAAGGCTACAGACGGATATGCAGGAAGCAGATCCGGAAAGTAAACTATATATACTGAGGGTTCCAAGTGTGAACCTTTATTTCTTCAGATTTATCTCCGGCGAACAGTTCTTCCTTAACGGGATCAGGGTTAAGCCAGGTTCAGTCTACAGTTTCCCAAGGGGAGCCTCACTCCGGTCACAACGCGGGTATTCAATCTACTACAGTGATGTCATCTCAACATTCCTGTCGGGCAGGATCGGGTGCAAATTATCATTTAATGTTGTTCACCTCTCATACAGTTTCCGAAAGGATGAGACAGCGATAAGTGATCTGAGCTTTTCAGTTGAAGAGGGTAAACTGGTAGGTATAATGGGAGCCAGCGGATCAGGAAAGAGCACCCTTCTTAAGATTATCAGCGGAATGACCCGCCCCGATTCAGGATCTGTGACACTCAACGGCATAGACGTACACAGTGGTTCTCCCCTGCTCGATGGCGTTTTCGGTTATGTACCCCAGGATGACCTTCTCATCGAAGATCTTTCGGTATTCGACAACCTCTGGTATGCCGCCCTCCAGTCTCTCGGCTCCGATCAGCAGATAAAAATCAGGGAAGTCGTGGAACAGACCCTCCAGACTCTTGGACTGAATGACAAGAGAGATCTTAAAGTGGGATCGAGGCTGAATAATGTAATAAGCGGAGGTCAGCGTAAAAGGCTCAACCTTGCCCTTGAACTGATAAGGGAACCATCTGTACTGTTTCTTGATGAACCAACATCAGGCCTGTCGTCGCGCGATTCAGAGATCCTGATGGACCTGCTGAGGGAACTGACACTGAAAGGAAAGATAATCTTCGTCGTTATCCATCAACCCTCCTCCGAGATCTTCAAGATGTTCGACAGGATCATGATCCTCGACAACAACGGAAGCCTTGCCTGGTTCGGAAATCCTGTCGACTCAGTGGTCTATTTCAAGACTCTCGACTCAAGGGTCAACGCAAGCCAGGGAGAATGCCCCACCTGCGGCAACGTTAATCCCGAGATGATCTTCAATATCATAGAGACACAGGTTGTTGATGAATTCGGCAAGTACACTGAGAAAAGGAAGATAGGTCCTGAGGAATGGGCACGAAGGTTCCGTGAGAAATATCCCTTCACCGGGGGACAGGAGATAAGTGATACTCCACCTGTCAATCTCCACCGGCCGGGCAGGCTTAAGCAATTTCTTATCTATCTCTCACGCGACCTGAAAAGCAAACTATCCGACACCCAGTATACCATCCTTACCCTGATCGAAGCGCCGCTGCTTGGCTTACTCCTTTCATTCATTATAAGGCATATACCCGATCCCGGATCAGATATCTACGTCTTTGCCGATAATGAGAACATCCCCGTCTATATCTTCATGAGCCTCATCGCGGCCCTGTTTCTCGGCCTGACAATCAGCGCGGAGGAGATCTTCCGCGACAGAAACATACTAAGGCGCGAACACTTCCTTAACCTCAGCAGGTCGAGTTACCTTCTGTCGAAAATCAGCATCCTTGTTGTTATTTCAGCAGTTCAGGCCCTGCTCTTCGTGGGCGTGGCCAATCCGGTTCTCGGGATAAGGGACCTCTTCTGGCACTACTGGCTGGCTCTCTTTGTGACCTCCTTCTGTGCCAACATGATCGGGCTAAATATCTCGGCCTCATTTAATTCAGCCATAACAATATATATTGTCATCCCGGTCCTTATAATCCCGATGATGGTACTCAGCGGCGCCATGTTCCCCTTCGACAAGCTGAACAGGAGCATAAGCTCTGTCGGGAAGGTGCCTGTTATCGCTGAAATCATGCCTACCAGGTGGACCTACGAAGCTCTCATGGTTTCACAGTTCAAAGACAACAGTTACAGCACCACAAAAGCAAGCAGGAACGGTGAAACAATCTACGACCTCAGGAAAAAAATCAGTAATGCTGATTTCAATGTTGTTTACCGGATCCCTCAGCTGGTAAAGACCGTTGACGAATGTGAGAAAATGATAAGTACCGGTAATGATGGCATCGGGACATCCCTTAAGAATGGGTCCGATCTCCGGCAGGGCCTTCTGTTGCTCTGCCATGAATTGCCCCTTATTGCCCTCCATTCGGGGAAACCTGAATTCATGTATACAGACGAACTCATTCCGGAACGGTTCAATGGTACGCTGGCCGATTCATTGAGGTCATATCTTCTTGAAGCAAAGAAGATCTTCATCAGCTTCTCAAATCAGGCAGGCGATCGTCTGGATGAATTTGTCAATGCAAATCCGGTGGCACTAAGGGAACTTGAAAGAAAATACTACAACTATAAACTCGAAGAAGTTGTGACCAAATACTATGAACCTGATAAGATTCTGGTTTACAAAAACTCAGTCATACAGAATACCGATCCTGTATATCTCGATCCTGAGAGTACTGTAAACCATGGAATCAGGTCTCATTTCTTTTCACCATCCAAATACTTCATGGGGAAGAAATATGATACCTTTCCCTTCAATATTGTTGTGGTTCTCACCTTTTCACTTATCCTTTACCTTACCCTGTATTTCAACCTTCCCCGACGCCTGATTAAATTTATTTCGGTTTTTAGAATCACAAAATAGTTCATTAAATCATTGCTAATCTGAAATTTTATATTTTTGTAGTATCTTTTATACAATCCTGGATGAAAGAAAGACTTTTTTTACTAATGTTTCTGGTTGTTCTGATGAGTTTCTCCTGCAGAAACCAGGGGAACAAAAACGGGGAATTGGTATTTCCCGAAACAGACACTATTCAGCTTGCCGGATCTGAGAGACACGGTTTTGAAGCTGTTGAGGAGATCTCGAGAAACATCTCTTCCCCAGTGGAGATAGCAAATCTTCTTCAGACTATCGGGGTTCCTTTTTCGCCCGATTACCTTGCTTCATCACTTGATGTAAACAAACTGCAAACCAGCTTCAGTAAAGCTGTCGGACTTGGGATCCTTGGAGCAGACCTTGGCTATCTGAACATGTATGAGAGGACCGGTTCTTCAATAGAGACCCTTTCATCTATCAGGAAACTGGCAGATGGAATAAGGGTTGGACAGTTTTTTGATTTTGAAGCTATTAAAAGGCTGTCACTTAATAATTCAAACCTTGATTCCCTCCTTTTCATCTCCATCGATTCTTATTCCCGTATCGACAGGTATCTTCGTGAAAACGACAGGGGGCAGCTCTCGGCCCTGATGATAACCGGTGTCTGGATCGAAGGACATTACCTGGCAACACAGGTTATAGCTTCCCATCCTGATCCTGTCCTGCGCGACAGAATCGGTGAGCAGAAGATCATCCTCGATGACCTGTTGTTGTTGCTATCTCCATGGTGCGGCAGGGATGGGGGGTTTGAAGGACTCTGCAGTGATCTTCAGAAAATAAAGGAAGCTTACAGCGACATAAATATTAGCTACAGCCCGGGAGATCCCGTGACTGTTGAAAAGGACGGTGGACTGGTTGTAACACAGACCGAGACAAGTAATGTGGAAATGTCAGACGAACAGCTCAGCAATATAATACAGGTTACAAAAACAGTTCGTGACAAATTAATATCCGGTAATTAGATGAAAAAATATATTTTGGGATTCATCCTGGTTCTTGTTACAGCACTGTATTCATTTGCCCAGACAGGCGATCCGCTTGTGGCAAAATGTGTCACAAATGCCGGATCAACAGCCAGATATCTTAAGGATTTCCGTATCCAGCTCGGGAAAAGAACCTCGGGTGAGGAATTCAGATATAAGGCTACAATGTCGCTATGGAAAAACACTAAGTACAGGTTCACCATGTGTAACGCTGATGATTCTGACGGCCAGCTTATTATGAACATCCGGAATGAAGAGGACAAGATTGTTGCCTTTTCCTTCGATCAGAAAACAGGAAAGTCATACGGCTATATCGACTTCGTCTGCAACCGCAGCGGTATCTATGAGATCGATTTCGATTTCACCGGAGGAGAATCGGGATCTGCTATAGGCGTTGTTTCAATGGTAAGATGATCAGACCGTTGTATGAAAATACAGGATCTGAACGGCAATAACAGCCATGATCAGTATTATAAAAAGGGATTCCCTGAGTATGGCCTTTTTGATGAAAACAAAGAAATGAGCTATCAGGTAAGCTGAAGGTATCATAGCGGTCCAGATGATTTCCAGGGAGACCGATGGCAACAGAAGGCTCATTATTACAGTAATTGCCAGCGACCACAGTAAAATCGAAAAGGTCTTTCTTGATTTGATTTTCTTCTTACCCATTACTGTCAGAAGGTAACCGATTCCAATAAACAGATACAGACCTACTGTCACCAGTCCGATGATTATAACAGTTGTTAACTCTGGTCTGCCATTCATCTCAAGGATATTGAATATAAAGTCGTCTGCGAGGGAAATGACATCATATCCTGCAACATACATTATTCCGGCACATAAAATAAAGGGAGTTGCCAGACCGGTGACCGAGAGGACTATCTCCCTGAAGCTTATGTTCCTGATCAGGATGATACCGGCAAAAAGCAGTATTCCCGACCATACAAGGTTGGCATAGAAAAGACTGCCTGCCGAGATCAGGAAGCCGGCATCGAAGAAAGAGAATGCTGTTCCCTGAACCCTGTAGGTTCTTACTATCCTCATTATGGCAAGAAGCAGGAAGACCGAGGCGGGAAGGGCAGGATTCATAAGCTGGTTCTGAGGGAAAAGGCCGGTCAGAAGGATATAGATGAATGCTGGAAGATAGGTCCTCTCTCCGATAAAAAATTCGGACGTGTTGAAATATACCAGCAGGTAAGCCATCAGGCCTGTCAGAGCTATTGAAAGCAATAATCCACCCATGCTGCCCTCTCCTGTCAGATCAGTAAGAAGGCGGTAAAGGATCATCGGTCTCTCCCCGGTTATGGCATCGCCTGAGACCGGAGAAACTGTAAGAGGATTGATCCAGACCACTGCAAGGGAGACCAGGATGACTAACAACACACCGGGACCCGTCCCTTTTAGTATTCGTAGAAGCATACGCTGTTAAAGATCAAAACCTATATCTCTGCGGAAGTACATTTTATCAAAGGAGATCAGGCTGACATCATGATAGGAACCTTCCAGGGCTTCCTTCATGGTGTTGCCCCAGGAGCTTGCTGAAAGCACTCTTCCCCCGGCTGTAAGCACCCCTTTATCGGACAGGGTGGTGCCGGCATGGAAAACCACACCTCTTCCTTTCTTCTCAAGTCCCGAGATGACTTTCCCTTTCTCATACTCGCCGGGATATCCACCTGAAACAAGCATGACCGTGGTAACGAACCTCGTATCGGTCTCAACAGTTCTGGTTTCCAGATCTCCAGCTGCCACTCCTTCAAGGAGATCGAGCAGATCTGATTTGATCCTTGGAATGATAACCTCCGATTCGGGGTCTCCCAGGCGGGCGTTATATTCGATCACATAGGGTTCGTCATCGACATTTATAAGGCCAAAGAAAATGAAACCCTTATAATCAATCCCATCTTCAGCCAGTCCTTTCATGGTTGGTTCAATAATCCTTTCCCTTACCTTATTCATGAAGGCGCTTCCCGCGAAAGACACAGGCGATACGGCACCCATACCACCGGTGTTCAGTCCTGAGTCACCCTCTCCCACCCTTTTGTAATCCTTGGCTTCGGGGAGAAGCTTATAGCTCTTTCCATCGGTAATTATGAAAACCGACAATTCAATACCTTTCAGGAATTCCTCGATGACCACCTTTTCGCCGGCACTGCCGAATTTTCCATTGACCATTGCCTCAAGTTCCCTTTCGGCTTCGCTTATGTCGTTTATTATCAGAACCCCTTTCCCGGCTGCGAGACCGTCGGCTTTAAGAACATACGGAGGTCTGAGGGTACGGAGGAATCCTGAGGCAAGATGCAGGCTTGAACGGTCGAAACTCCTGTAGGCTGCTGTGGGTATCCCGTGCCTCGTAAGAAAAGCCTTGGCAAAATCCTTGCTTCCTTCGAGCATGGCGGCGCGGGCTGTCGGACCGATGACAGGGATCGTCCGAAGTATGGGGTCGTTCAGGAAAAAATCGTGAATGCCCTTTACAAGTGGTGCTTCGGGGCCTACGACAACCATGTCGATCCTGTTTTCAACAACAGCGGCTTTTACATCTTCAAAATTCTCAGGACTGATCTTAAGGTTGGATCCTGTTAAGGCGGTACCTGCGTTACCTGGAGCAATAAAAAGTCTTACTTCTCTTTTGCTTTGCGAAAGTTTCCAGGCCAGAGCATGTTCCCTCCCACCGGATCCCAGAATTAAAATATTCATTTACAGAATTTTAATATACAGTTATAAAAGTATTATTTCAAACCTGAAAAAAAAAGGCACATCACTTCTTTCAGACTGTTTCGATCATAGTGCTGAATTTCGAAAAAGTCTGCATCACATTATCCACATAGGTTTTTGATACCGGAATGTCGGCAGCCTGCGGGTCATCAAGCTCAAGCATAAGACCATCCTTGTCTCTTCTTATGACTTTCACCCTGTCGAAGTTAACCATATACGATCTGTGACATCTGATTATGTTTGTACCTGTAAGACTCTCCTCCATCTTTTTAAGCGTATTACGAAGCAGGAACCGGGAAACCCTTCCCTTATTAAGATAGCAGATGCTTACATAGTTTTCGGCCGATTCAAGAAAAAACAGGTTATTCTTGGTAACTGAAAACTTCAGTACCGACTTATCGTCATAGAACGGAAGCATATCCCTCATTGCCCCGGCTGAGAGCGACTGCATATCAGCCATCCTTTCAATCTGTTCCTTTTTTTCCCTCAATGAGAAATAAAGCCACAGCACTGAATAAGGCAACAGTAGTACCAGGGCTGTGTTCTTTGCCGAGAGCTCAACTATCGCATCCAATTCCCGGTTATCCTTCAGCACAAATTTTTCAAAAAGAGCATAGAACAGCGCCATCAGCATTATCTCGCCGAAGATGAAAAGGAGATACTGCCATATGTTAATAACCTTTCTGCGGCAGATCCGGTACATTAAGATCCGGCTTATAACAACTATCAAAACACCGGTAAGGATGACAAGGCTGGAATAGGTAAGAAACTCCAGTCGGGTCAGGGTATACCATCTTTCAACCCCAAAGGGAGAGTATATATTGATAAAAACAAGAGCGAACAGGGAAGTAAACAGGATCAGCTGAATTAAATTCCGTTTATTATAAAGGTATGGCGGAATAGGTTTCTGGAAATCGAGCATTTTACATTTTTATCAGTTACAAAAATAATCTTTTAAACATTCCTTTAAACTACAATCAGCTGTCTAAAATCGAAAGAAAATCCGTCCCTGTCTGTCCGATTTTATCCCTGAAAACGCTTTTTCGTCCCTTTGACGAGCCGGTTACAACATAAATTTGCAGCCCCCGATCTGCTGGGTTTTATTTACACCGGAATTTCAAAACAAAACCTTTATGAGCTATACCGACGATTCAATTATGTTAAAGTCCCTATTTGAGAAGGGTACGGATGAGATGAACATAGGGGATTCGGGGATTACCGTATTCAATATGAGATTCAGTTCAAGTGTTGCCATGGCTCAGCTTATGAACAAGGACGATCTGTCAATCCCCGAGAATCTTTCGTTCTCCTACCCGCTTTTTGCACCTGCCGACCGGACTTCGCACAGGGTCATACTGCTTCTGCATGGACTTAATGAGAGGAGCTGGACTAAATATCTTGCCTGGGCTTATGATCTCGCGCGTAACTGTGGCAGTTATGTCATTCTGTTCCCGATTTCGTTTCATATAAACCGTTCACCTTCAGTCTGGAAAGATCCGAGGGCAATGTCCGAAGCAGCAAAGGCAAGACAGGTGGTAGTGGAACGCAACCTTCTCTCCAGCTTTGCTAACGCGGCTCTGAGCAGTAGGTTGCACGATGATCCGCTGCGTTTTTTCATTTCAGGATATCAGACAGCCGATGATCTGATCAGGCTTCTTTCAGGAATCCGTGACGGTGAACATCCAATCATACCTGGAAATGCCTCAGTCGATATTTTCGCATATTCCATAGGGGCTTTTCTGGCCGAGATAATGATGATGGGCAATCCCGGAGGGCTGTTTGACACTTCAAGACTGTTTATTTTCTGCGGAGGCTCAGTATTTGCCAACATGAACGGAAGGTCAAAACTGATCATGGACAGCGCCGCTTTCGACAGGGTCTATGCCTATTACATGGACGATTTTGAAAATGAAGTTAAAAAAAGGAGCCTTCTCTCCAGCCTTTTGTCTTCGGGGATGCTTGCCATGTCTTTCAGGTCGATGATCGACCAGGCAAGGTTCAGGCTTTTCAGGGAAAAGAGGCTCAGGATGCTCGACGGAAGGATCAGGTCAGTATCACTTGCCGGTGATAGAATAATCCCGGCGGACGGGATTATCTCAACACTTGGTCCCCTGTTTCCCGGGAAAAAGGGAATCGTGGATATCATTGATTTTCCCTATCCCTATACGCATGAGAATCCTTTCCCTCTCTTTGACAAAAAGCAGAGTCCTCCGGTAGATGATAGTTTCAAACGGATATTCTCAGCTGCAGCCTCCTTTTTTGCCTGACCTATACAGAAGGCAGAATGAACCTGTAACCTTCCCTGAGGGCATACTCAAGGAAGTTCCCCAGTACAAATACCGCATTTGACGAAGGTTTGTCGTGCATCACTATTACTGATCCCGGGCGGATCATGCTGCTGAGTATATTAAGGGTGTTAGCTATCCCGAAACGGCTGTCGAAGTCATAGGGCATCAGGTCCCACATCACAATCCGGTATTTCTCCTTCAGCCTTGTGTACTGCCAGGGCAACATGTGACCGTAAGGGGGTCTGAACAGCACAGAAGAGGTGTAGTCATCGGCCCTTTCTGCATTTCTGATATAATCTCTGGTCCGGCACTTCCATCCATCCAGATGAACATATCCATGGTTCCCCAGCATATGTCCCCTGTCAAGGATGTTCTTTACTATTGCCTGGTTGTCTTCAGCTGCCTGACCGTTACAGAAGAATACGGCCTTTACATTCTGCCTGTCGAGGATCTCGAGTATCTGGATAGTACATGATTGGTTTGGACCATCATCAAAAGTCAGACACAGTTCCTTCTTCTCAGTCTGTATCCTGAAGAGAGCATCAGGATACAGATTGACGGCGGGGAAAAAGGGTCTGAAAAAGCGCATGACTATTTTGAAGGAGAATATAAAATACCATAATAAGCATTGATCTCAGGTTCCACCCTTGATGTCAATGAATCGAGCTTAAGCTTTACCGACATGTTATAGATGTCGAGCAGAGCCTGCATGCTGATCCCGTTGGGGTAATCCATTCCGAAACGCATGCCCGGACCGAGTGATACAGCATAGTCGAGGTACTCTTTCGAGTACTTTATGATACTGTCTATAATTGCTTCTCCTTCGGCACGTTCGCCTGCCCTGAGCAAGACTTCGGCAGGTCCGATGCTGAAGAAATCATGTGGCATCTTTTCCGGTGGAACAATTGACAGTCCCTTCCTTGCAACACTTATGGCCCTGGCCGTATCTCCCTTCTCAAGCAGGCTCATTCCGAGATTCCCGAAGAGTCTCTTGAAATTGCTGAACATCCTTTTGTTGTTTTCATCAAGATATACTCCGGGATCCTCTGCATTGCCCCATTTGAATTTGTTCATAAGGTTATCATACATGATCTCGGGATCGATCATCCCATACTCACCAGTGTCATTCGTACCGGTATTTACAGGCACTACCCTGTAAGCCATCCCTTCCTGGACAAAGAATTTATCAAGTCCCTTGTATTGGCTGGAGGGAACCGTGGTGGAAAAATAAACCGGCCTTTCCCATTTGTTGGTTGAAAGCAGGTCCATGATTGCCAGGTCACCCTTGAAGGCATCACTTTCCGAATATTCCCAGATCATGGGCGAAACGATCCTGTCGCTGAAGTAGCTCTTTACAGTACCATTGGCAATAACCCTGGCCGAATCGACATCAATCAGGAACTTATTGGAAGGAAAATAATTAAAATAATCTCCCCTTCCGGTAAGGTCGATCATGTATTGCTTGTCGTCCCTCGAGGCAAAATCAAGCACCTGTGATATGGGAACCGGCTGTTCGACCCTGTTGGTGACAGGAAGTTGGGTTCTTGTACCCTCAATATATTTTTCAGAGGGCAGTGAAAGCGGCAAGGGATCCGAATTAAAAGCTTTCTGCCTCATCATATCTATATACCAGCCGGCCTGAATGTAGCTCAGGTTTGCTACCCTTACATCGGTTCTCACCTCTTCAACATCCTGGACATACCAGAGAGGGAAGGAGTCGTTGTCACCGTATGTAAAAAGTATGCTGTTTGGAGCGCATGAATTCAGATAATTCGCTCCTATGTCGCGTGCAGTATATCTTCCCGACCTGTCATGGTCATCCCAGTTCTGAAATGCCATCAGTACAGGGCAGGCCAGTAAAAGAACGACAAAGACTAAAGCAGCGGCCATCTTTTCCTTCATAAACCGCCTTACCTGTTCGTACACGTGCATAAAGCCCAGACCTATCCAGATGGCGAAGGCATAAAATGAACCGGCATATGCATAATCCCTCTCCCTGGGCTGGTTTGGATACTGGTTAAGGTAAAAGATGATGGCTATACCAGTCATCACGAAGAAGGCCGTGACCAGCCAGAAGCCCTTCCTGTCGCGGTGGTATTGCCACATCAGTCCGGCAATACCCAGTATGAGCGGGATGAAAAAATACGTGTTTCTCCCGGGGTTTGACTTCAGATCGGCAGGTATATTATCAAGATCTCCCAGTCGGGCTTCATCAATAAACTTAATACCGCTTATCCAGTTGCCGTGAAGCGGGTTGCCGTTACCCTGAATGTCATTCTGCCTGCCGGCAAAGTTCCACATGAAATACCTTAAGTACATATAGCCAAGCTGATACCTGAAGAAATACCGCAGGTTTTCACCGAATGTGGGACATACCACTGTTTCTTTGCCTGAAGCAGTAGTAACATTATATTTTCTGCCCCTTATCCCTCCCCAATACACATAGGCCGCCTGGTGATCGGGCTCTGAACTGTACATGCGCGGGAATATGGTTTCAAACGTAGGGTCGTACTTGTATTCGGGACGGTAATATGGTTTATAACGTCCATCAATCTTATTGTAACCCGCTATGACATTTTTTGAATCAATGACCGGGGCACTGTAATACTGCCCGAACAGTTTCGGGGCACTGCCGTATTGCTCCATATTTATATAATACGACAGCGAAAAAATGTCCGATGGATTATTCTGATTCATTGGAGGTCTTGCCGACGACCTTATCATTATCATGGCATACGATGAATAACCTATCATAATGACGGCAATCACGGTAAGTGCGAAATTCAGGATTACCTTGTTATTGTTCAGTGAATACCTTATTCCCACAACCAATAGAGCCACGAGCACGGCTGCAAACAGGAGAACTCCTGAGTTATAGGGCATACCAAAAACATTGACAAGGAGCAGTTCAAACCATCCCGCCACTTTCGGAACCCCCGGGATAAGAACAAACACCATGAGATAAAGAAGGACAACCGAGGCAAGAAATGTCTTCAGAAGCCCTTTCTTTGTTATTTCATATTTCTTGAAATAGAAAACAAATACAAGTACCGGGATAACAAGGAGGTTCAGGCGGTGAATGCCAAGCCCGAGACCCATAATAAAGGCAACAAGTACGATCCAGCGGCCCGAATGACGCTCATTCGCTTCCTTCTCCCACTTAAGCATCCCCCAGAAGACCAGTCCCGTAACGAGTGACGATAACGCATAAAGTTCACCTTCAACAGCCGAGAACCAGAAAGTATCGGAGAATGTATAGGCAAGCGCTCCTATGATGCCGCTCCCGATAACAGCCGGGATATGTTCCCGATCAGGGTCCTGTCCATTTAAATAGATCCTGCTGGCAAGATGCGTGATGGTCAGGTACAGGAACATTATGGCAAAACCGCTGCAGACAGCCGACAGCATATTCATCATAAAGGCTACCTTGGATGTATCGCCGAGAGCAAACATGGTAGCCACACGTCCTATCATTATGAAAATGGGTGCACCCGGAGGATGACCGACCTGAAGCCGGAATGCTGAAAGGATAAACTCCCCGCAATCCCAGAAACTGACTGTTGGTTCGAGGGTTGCCGTATAGACAACTGTTGAGACAGCGAAAAGCAACCAGCCGGTGATAGTATTCAGGCGACGGTAGTTGCCCGGAAATGAATTCATCTTGGTTAATTTTTGTTTTGAGTAAACAAAGAACGTAAAAAAAAATAATATACAATCCTGTCTCTCCTATTTAACAAGATTTTAACCAAAGCTCTATGTTTCCCTTCATTGTCAGATAAAAAACCGCCAGGGTCGGCTTTTCCAGTAGTCTCCGGCATAATTGACCCCTATTCTGGTACCGGTCTTTATCTCAGCAGGTATATTGCCGGTTGCAATCCAGATTCTGGGAGAAAGGGTAAGGTCTTCGCCATAAAACGACCTGTCGATCGAGAACAACCTGGAGACCCTGCCGGGTCCGTAGCATTGTTCCACACCTCTGATAAGCACTGCCTGTGGATTTTCTTTTGTCCCGGTCACCACGTTAAGCATCCAGTGGATGCCGTAGATGAGGTAGACATAGAGCTTGCCTCCCTCGTGGAACATCACCTCGGTCCTGCCCGTTCTACCTTTCGAAGCATGACAGGCCAGATCGCCATCTCCCCTGTATGCCTCTACCTCAGTAATGGCCGATCTGATGATGGTATCGTCATTGAGCTTTACCGTCAGGATTTTTCCAAGCATATCAGGAGCAACATCGAGAACGTCACGTGTATAAAACTCCCTTGAGAGCCTGTCGTGAGATCCGGGTTTCATCAATAGATGATTTTCTCTTCAAAGTTATTCCATAGTCTGAAAACATCACTTCCGCCGGCATCATCCATCCTGGTGAATTTTACAATGCGATTCTCCGGATTGAGGGCTATCTCATTATAAATGGTATTATCGCTGAATCCGGCCCTGGCTGCATCGTAACGGGTCGAAGCATAAACGACTCTCCTGATACCCGCCCAGTAAAGGGCGCCAAGACACATCGGACATGGTTCACATGAAGAATAAAGGACACACTCGCTGAGATCATGGGTACCCAGTCGCCGGGCAGCTATTCTTATTGCCAGTATCTCGGCATGAGCTGTAGGATCAGAAGAAAGAACCACCCTGTTGTTAGCCCTTGCAATGATCTCATCCCTGTATACCACAATCGCCCCGAACGGGCCACAACCTTTTTTAATCCCACCTGCTGCCAGACTTACTGCCTTCTTAAGAAATATACTGTCATTATCCATACTCTGATATACTAACTGTTGGCCCTCAATACCGGGCTGGGCAAAAATAAGCTTAGTTTTGATTATCAGGAATAAATTCTTTTGATTATTCTTTTTTTTATGGAATTATATCGTATTTTTGCAGTCCCAAAACAGAGGGTCTTTTACGTAAAGAACAAGTGTTTCAAATTAAAAACTAAGAACAGTGAACACCTTAAGTTATAAGACAGTGTCAGCGAATAAGGCGACTGTAAACAAGGAATGGGTAATAATTGATGCTGAAGGAGCTATCCTTGGGCGACTTGCCACCGTTGTAGCTTCCATGCTGAGAGGCAAGCACAAAACCAACTTCACTCCTCATGTTGACTGTGGCGATAATGTAGTGGTCATAAATGCTGATAAGGTTGCTTTATCGGGTACAAAATGGTCCAATAAGGAATACGTAAGGCATACGGGTTATCCCGGGGGCCAGAGGATCACCATAGCACAGGATATGTTGAGAAAGAATCCGATAGGACTGGTTGAGAATGCTGTAAAAGGGATGCTTCCCAAGAGCCGTCTTGGCAGCGAACTGTACAGGAATCTGCATGTTTATGCCGGTGCCAGTCATCCTCATGAAGCTCAGAAACCAAAAAAAATTGAACTATAATATTTAAGGAACAGATATGGAGCCGATCAATGCTATTGGAAGAAGAAAAGCAGCTGTTGCCAGGGTCTTTTTAACAGACGGCAAGGGAAAAATTACAGTCAATGACAGGGATTACAAGGAATATTTTGGTGCCGAGACTCTTCAGTATGTAGTAACCCAGCCGCTTGTTGTTCTGGATGCAGTTGAAAAATACGACATACAGGTCAACCTCGACGGTGGAGGTGTTAAAGGACAGGCTGAGGCTTTAAGACTTGGTATCACCAGGGCCCTTATCGAGATTGATGCTGAAAATAAATCAATCCTCAAAGCCAACGGCTTCACAACCCGTGATCCCCGTGAGGTTGAAAGGAAGAAACCCGGCAGACCCAAGGCCCGCAGGAGATTCCAGTTCAGTAAACGATAGAAACACAGATCAGTTAATATAGATGCAGGTTTAGTATCTAAATTGCAGAGACTTTCCTTCGGGAGACTACTTTGTGATTGATCTTAAAGAATGTAAACTTAAAAACGATTAAAATGCCAAGAACAAATTTCCAGGAATTGCTCGACGCAGGAGTCCATTTCGGACATCTGAAGAGAAAATGGAACCCGGCTATGGCTCCCTATATTTTTATGGAGCGTAACGGGATCCACATCATCGACCTCGAAAAGACAATTATCAAGCTCGACGAAGCTGCCACTGCAATGAAACATATTGCACGCTCAGGCAAGAAAGTTCTTTTTGTAGCCACTAAAAAACAGGCAAAAGAGATTGTAGCCGACAAAGTAAAATCGGTTAACATGCCTTATGTTACTGAAAGATGGCCCGGCGGTATGCTGACCAACTTCCCGACTATAAGGAAGGCTGTCAAAAAGATGGGATCGATCGATAAGATGGCCACCGATGGTACCTTCAGCAACCTTTCAAAAAGGGAAAAGCTTCAGATAACACGTCAGAGAGCCAAACTCGAGAAGAACCTTGGAAGTATAACCGACCTTACACGTCTTCCTTCAGCCCTCTTTATCGTTGATGTATGCAAGGAACGTATTGCAGTAAGAGAAGCAAAGAGACTCGGTATTCCTGTTTTTGCAATGGTCGATACCAATTCAGACCCCTCTGACATAGATTTCCCGATTCCGGCAAACGACGATGCTTCAAAATCCATCTCTCTCATAATAGGGATCCTCTGCCAGGCTATTGAAGAAGGCCTTAATGAAAGGAAACTCGAAAAAGACAAGGAACCTGTGGCAAAAGACAGGAAAATCAGCAGAAAAGACCTTGAGAAAGATCTGCCTCCATCAGTTGTTGAAGCCATAACTGAAGAAGAAGAGGAAGAGGAAGATGAAGAAGCTGATCATGATAGCGCCGTTCATCATGAAGAAAACGATTACTCAGCCGACAACGACGAGAGTGAAGAGGAAGATGAAGAGTAAGACACGATTTTAATAAACAAATACAATGGCTACAATTAATGCTGCAGATGTTGCAAAACTGAGAAGAGTTACTCTGGCCGGAATGATGGACTGTAAGAAAGCTCTTGAAGAATCAGGTGGCGACTTTGATAAAGCAATCGAAATAATAAGGAAAAAAGGACAGGCTGTTGCCAACAAAAGAGCCGACAAGCTTGCTACAGAAGGTGTTGTCCTGTCAAAGGTGACTACCGACAATAAATTCGGAGCAATGATAGTGCTGAACAGCGAAACTGATTTCGTAGCAAAAAATGCTGAATTCGTTTCTCTTGCCAACAGTATCCTTGATGCTGCTCTGGTTAACAAGCCGTCTGATCTTGAGGCCCTGAAAGCTCTTCCATTCAACAAGGCAACTGTCGGTGAAAAAGTTACCGAATTTATAGGTATCATCGGCGAGAAACTCGAACTCTCATATTATGAGAAGATTGAAGCTGCCCATGTACAGGCTTACATACATCCGGGCAACAGGCTTGCCACCATCGCAGGATTCAATAAAGACGGTATCGGCATTCAGGTTTACAAGGATGTGGCTATGCAGATCGCTGCCATGAGTCCGGTCGCAGTCGACAAGGACGATGTACCTGCAGCCGTCATCGCCCAGGAACTGGAGATTGGCAAGGAACAGGCACGCCGTGAAGGCAAACCTGAAGATATGCTCGATAAAATTGCCCAGGGAAAACTTGGAAAATTCTTCAAGGAAAGTACCCTCCTTAATCAGGAATTTATTAAGGACAATAAAATGACTATCAGGCAGTACCTTCAGTCAATCGACAAGGGTCTTACCGTGACTGGTTTTAAAAGATATACTCTTAATCTATAAGACGTAAAGTTCATATTCACCGAGGCGCTGTTAAGGCGCCTTTTTTTTTGTTTTCCTATTTACTAAATTCGCTTCTTCAGTCTTTTAATACGGAAGTGTTTATTAATCGATTCTAAAACATCATACTCATCATGAAATACTCAAGGATATTACTCAAGATAAGCGGCGAATCACTGGCCGGAAACGGCAATCACGGCCTAAGCGAAGAAGTACTTGACCGATATGCACAAGAGATCGTAGAGGTTGTAAATGCAGGTTGCGAGGTTGCCGTTGTTACCGGAGGCGGAAATATCTTCCGCGGCCTAAAAGGCACCAACTCGGGTGTCGACCGCGTCAAAGGCGATCAGATGGGGATGCTTGCCACCGTCATCAACGGACTGGCCCTCGAAAATGCCATTGGCAGGGCCGGAGGACACGCAAGACTCTTCACTGCCATAAGGATGGAGCCGGTAGGAGAGTTTTACAACAGGGACAGGGTAACGGAAGCCATGAAGCTGAAACAGATATGCATCCTTGCCGGAGGTACTGGAAACCCATTCTTCACAACCGATACGGCAGCAGCTCTGAGAGCCATTGAAACCGGCACGGAAGTTCTGCTTAAAGGTACACGGGTAGATGGCGTATATACTGCTGATCCTGAGAAAGATAAAAAAGCCGAAAAATTCGAATACATATCCTTTGAAGAAGTGATTGAACGCCAGCTCAGGGTGATGGACCAGACAGCCTTTACAATGTGCATGGAGAACAGGATGCCTGTGGTTGTATTTAATATGAATATCCCCGGTAACCTTATGAAGGTTGTAAAAGGTGAAAAAACAGGCAGCCTCATTAACTGCAGATAGTACAAAGTATTATGCCGTTTCATCGATTTTATTATCTTTGTTCTCCTCCGAAAGGATATTGGTAAATAAATTAAAGGAAACAGCTATAATGGTTTAATCAAACATTCATCATATGAACGAAGAAATTGAACTGATTGTTGAAGAGGCTAAGGACAGGATGTTAAAAGCAGTTGAACACCTCGAGCTTGAACTGGCCCGGCTTCGTGCCGGAAGAGCAAATCCCGCCCTTCTGGATGGTATTACAGTCGACTATTACGGTGTAAACTCCCCTCTTTCGCAGGTTTCAAATATAAACACTCCCGATCCGAAGACAATCCTTATCCAGCCCTGGGAAAAAAACATGCTTGGTACCATCGAAAAGGCTATTATGGCTGCCAACATCGGACTAACTCCTATGAACAACGGCGAAGTAATCAGGATAAGCATTCCCCCGCTTACCGAAGAGAGAAGACATCAGCTTGTCAAGCAGGTAAGAAATGAGGGTGAGACTGCAAAAATCAGCCTCCGCAATGCACGTAAATGGGCAAATGATGAACTTAAACGACTTCTCAAGGAAGGCCTTCCCGAAGATATTGAGAAAGTCACCTCGGAAAATATCCAGGAATTAACCCACGACTACTCCACAAAGGTTGATAAGGTGATGGCAGTGAAGGAAAAAGAAGTCATGACGGTCTGATCTGAGGCCTTAACACACTACCCCTTTCTTAAGTCCCGAAGTACAGTTGCTGCACATCTTCAGGTTTTTTCTGCCCGAAAGAACAGCCTTTCTGAATTCCCTGTATTCCCTGCCATTCCATATTTCCCTTAATGAGTTCCTCTTAAGGTCTCCCATAACATATCCGGCATCCTTGTCAAAACAACAGGGTATGACAAGCCCGTCCCAGGTAACCACCGGGTTGAACCACATCCGTGCACAGCTGTCCGGTAGACGGCTTTTTATCTGATACCCTTCCCCCATCTCCCTGTACCTCCTGAAACGGCTTTTCGAGGGCATCCAGTACGCGGCCGAGGCCATATCATATACCTGCATCGATTTAAGCCTCAGCCTGGCTCCCGTTTCAGCTGCCAGCTTTTCAGCTTCGGGGATCTGTTTCTCATTAAGCCTGGTAACCAGATATTGCAATACCAGTTTCAGATGCGAATCACTTTCCTTTATCACCCTGGCCGTATCCCGTATACCCCTGATGACCCTGTCAAACTCCCCTCCCCTGCGATAGTCAGAATATGTCGGCTGATCCATACCATCGACAGATACTATGAGCTCATCGAGACATGAAGCTGCAAGTCTTCCGGCATTCCCGCCATCGAGGAAATGACCATTTGTTGACACGACCAGCTTATAAGCTCCTTTCTTCTCAAGAAATGAGAAAAAATCCGGATGCATCATCGGTTCTCCCTGGAAATAAAGGTTCAGCCTGAAAAGCCAGGGACCCGACTCCTCAATGAGCCTTTTGTAAAGCAGCGGATCCATAAATCCCCTTTGTCTGATCATGGCCCCTGATCCGGAAGGACACTCACGGCATGAAAGGTTGCAGAATGCCGATAGCTCGACGGAAAGACAGGGCGGCATCTCCGATGGATTAACATCATCAGAGACAAATCCTTTAAGATGCGAAAACCCTGCTGATAAAGCATTCCTGGTACTGACAAACCGGCTGCCCATTTGTTATTATCAATAGATGGGGAAGATAATAATTTTTACACTTCCCGGTAGGGTAAAATATACCCCCGACGGTCTTAGTCATGAATGCAAAAACCCGGGTATTGAAAAAAACAGTAACTTAACAACTCAGAGCCATGAAAAAGTATAGTAAATTTTTGCTTGCAGCCATAGTAATCATGGTTGCTTTTACAGCAAAACCGGTTGTCGCAGGCGACGCTCCCGGAAAAGGGAAGAACAGCCAGCAGAATTTCATTACCATCAGGGGCAAGGTAGTCGACGCACTGGATAAGACACCCCTTGTCTTCGCATCGGTTTCAGTCATGGAAACCAACGTCTCCACGGTTGCAAATATCGACGGTGAATTCCTTATCAAGATATTTGAGCAGGATGTCTCAAAGAATCTTGAGATCAGTTATGTGGGTTACAAGAACAAGGTCATACCCATAAGCCAGCTGAGAAACGACGGGTATAAAAACTCCATCGAACTCGAGTCAGCTCCGATTCCTATAAGGGAAGTCATCGTCAAGCCTCTCGACGCTGAAGAGATAGTAAAAAATGCCATTGCCAGGATTGGAAAAAACTACATTGACGTTCCCAACCTCATGACAGCCTTTTACAGGGAAACGATCCGAAAGAACAGAACCTATGTCTCTATAGGGGAAGCAGTTGTGGAGATCTTCAAAGCCCCCTATGCCAACGACGTTCGTTTCGACGGTTCCAGGATCTACAAGGGAAGGAAGAATGCCGATGTTGAAAAGATGGATACAGTACTGTTCAAACTCCAGGGAGGCCCGACCAGCGTACTGCAACTTGACATCGTTAAAAATACAGAATCGGTACTTACACTTGATGCCATGAAGTACTATGACTACTCCATTACCTCTGTGGTCGAAATTGACAATAAACCCCACTACGTAGTGTACTTCAGACAGAAACCCTCAACGGACATCCCGCTCTTCATGGGCAACCTGTACATCCAGACCGACACATATGCAATCACCGAGGCTGAATTTGGCTTCAACCTTGAAGATAAGGAGGCAGTCTCTTCGATTTTCATCAGGAAGAAACCTCTTGGAATGGAAATCACTCCCGAAATGGCAACCTACCGGACCAGGTACAGGGAACAGGATGGCAAACTTTCTTTTGTCTACTCGAGAGCTGAAGTAAAGTTCAAAGTCGACTGGAAAAAGAAACTGTTCAACACTTATTATACCACTATGTCGGAGATAGCCATAACCGACCGTACCGACCAGGAAGTTATTAAATTTGCCGGAAAGGAAAAGATAAAACCCTACGATGTGTTCTCCGAAAAGGTATCAGCGTTTGCAGATCCGGAATTCTGGGGCGACTATAACATAATTGAACCCGATCAGAGTATCGAATCAGCGATTAAAAGACTGAGCCGCAAACTGAAATTCAGTGACAGGGAACCGGAGACAGAGGAATAAAATACAAGGTTATGTTCAGGGACAGGGAGATAGTAAGGAGGATCCGGAAAGGTGACGCCAGGGAATTTGAAACACTTTTCAGATCCTCCTACATACCCCTGGTCAATTATGCAAAGAAAATTCTCAAAGACCATGATTCATCAGAAGAGATTGTCCAGGATCTCTTCTTCAGAATCTGGCAGAACAGGGAAAACCTGAAAATTGAAAGTTCATTGAATGGCTATCTCTTCAGGGCTGTGCACAACAGTTGCCTCCACACCATCGCCCATAACCGTATTACAGAGAAATATGCACACGACAGTACGATGGCTGAGGTCGGCCCGGAGACCCCTTCTGATACCATTTACTTCAATGAACTGCAGGGGAGGGTCGCCGCAATCCTTGAAAAGCTCCCTGAGAGATGCGGGACGATATTCTGCATGAACCGTTTTGAAGGATTGAAATACAGCGAGATAGCTGACAGGCTTTCACTGTCGGTCAAAACTGTCGAAGCTAATATGGGAAAAGCACTTAAGGAGTTCAGAAAAGAATTGAAGAAGCAATGAAAAAGACGAAGGGAAAAGGGAACTATACTGAACGTGAGTGGATTAAGCTTGCATCAGTGCTGTCGGAAGAGAAGAATGACGATTCCGGAATAAAAAGCCGTTTTGAAGCAGACGGCAATCACGATACGGCAAAACAATGGAAAGAGATAGGAATGATGAATATGGGGAAAGAAATAGATGTTGACAGGGCATGGGAGAAACTCAGTGCCAGGATCAGGGAGGACGGTGTTACAGAACCGGTTCCCGTCAGAAGAATATCAATGCCGGTATTATTGCTGAGAGTTGCTGCAGTCTTTATTCTGATGGTCACTGCGGCTTCTCTTGCCTATTATATCTCAAACGGAGGATCGTTGAAAAGACCTGTTACTGTAGCTTCGGGAGCAGATCAGAAGAATATCATCGTCAACCTTCCCGATGGCAGCACTGTAAGTCTGAATCGCGACAGCCGCCTGACATACAATGCAAACTATGGTGATGAAGAGAGGATCGTCAGGCTTACCGGAGAAGCATTCTTCGACATCAGCCACGATGCATCCAGGCCCTTTGTCGTAAAAGCCGGCAAAGCCAGGGTCAAAGTACTGGGAACCTCCTTTAACGTGATTTCAAACACCTCAGGTTCTTCCGTGGAGGTATATGTCAAATCCGGAAGGGTCCTCCTCTCGGATGATACCGGAGAAAAAAGCATTGTCCTCGATCCGGGATTCATCGGTAAACTCGGTACCGACTCTCCCGAAAAGATTCTTAACGATGACCCGAACTACCTGGCATGGAACTCCGGGGAGCTGGTATATGATGGTCAGACACTCGATATAGTATTCCGAGATCTCAAAAGAGTATATAACATGGATATAGTGGCCGACGATCCGTCCATACTCAATAATCCATGGACCTCTCCCATTAATAATCAACCACAGGAGACCATTATCCGGCTAATTTGTGCTAGCTTTAACCTCACATTCACGAAAGACGGTAATGTTTACCACCTTTCAGAAAAATAACCAAACAGATTAAGAATGTTGGCAAGGAATGGCTACATATTGAGAAATATACAGGCCATTGCCCTTTTGTTTCTTTTTCTTGGCCCGGGTAAAGCCCGGGCTCAAAACGGAATCCTGGATTCCGTATTTACTTTTCGTGCCGGTTCGGTAAAGACAGGTTCAGCCCTTAACCTTATTACCCGTGAGACCGGCTATAACTTCACCTACGACAGCCGGCTTGTTGATCCCGAAGAGAAGATCAGGATGACTTTCGTTGACCAGACTCTCAGGACAGTACTCGACAGTATACTAAATAATGACTCGCTTGTCTATTCCATCATCGACAGGTATATAATAATCTCAAAGATCAGCCCCCCGTCAGAGACAATAAATGATCATATCACAAACACACCTGTCACGGGATCAGTCTCGGGAATCATACTCGAGGACGAGACCCGCGAACCGGTCTCCTTTGCAGCAATAGGACTCAGGAGGTCGGGAAGGGGTAGCATCGCCAACATAAACGGCGAATTCATACTTAACATACCTCATTCACTTATCGATGATACCCTTATAGTATCGCACCTCGGCTTCATAAGAAGGGAAATCCCTGTCAGACAGTTTGTCGGCAATAATTTCGAAATCATCCTTACAAGGGAGTATATTTCCATTCCCGAGATCCTGATAAGGAACAAGATCCCCCAGGAGATCATATTCAAAACCCTGCAGTCCGTTCCGGTAAACTATGGAAACTCCCCCGCCCTTCTGACAGGATTTTACCGTGAAGGAATAAGGAAGAAAGATGAGATACAGACCTATGCCGAGGCAATACTTCAGATCTTTAAAAGTTCCTATACCGCATCCTTCTACAACGACCAGATTAAGATCCTCAAAAGCAGGAAGATCGAAAACACTGATATAACTGACACCCTGACTGTCAGACTCAAAGCAGGCCTGAGCACCTCACTCGACCTCGATATTATAAGGAATGGCTTCGATTTTATATCGAGGGAAAACATCAACGACTACAGCTACAGGATAACCGATATTGTAACTCTTGACGAGGATGCCGCGTACGTCATCGAATTCGAACAGAAAAAGCATATTGATCTTCCTTTGTTCAGGGGAACCGTGGTAATAAATTCCGGCGATTTTGCCATTCTTAATGCCGACTTTGAGATAAATCCTTCCTACATTGATAAGATAAAGGACTCCTTTATCTCCTCACCTTCACGTGATTTCAGTACCTGGCCCACATCAGTCAGATATTCGGTTACCTACCGCAAGATCGATGGAAGATACTTCCTGAGCCATGTCCGTGGCGACCTTGAATTCACCTCGAAACAGAGAAAGAGGCTTTTCAACACACAGTTCATGGTATTCTTTGAACTGGCCGTGACTGATGTAAATACGGTAACCGTCACACGATTTGAAAAGGATGAGCTTGCCCCGGTCCATTCGGTCTTTTCAAGTACCATAACAGGTTACGATCCTGTGTTCTGGCAGGGTTTCGACTTTCTCAAGCCCGAAGATGACCTGCTTGAGGCTCTTAAGAATATGAAGGTCAGACTGTCTGAATTTTCAGGAAATTCCTATTAGTACTGGTCGATAATCCTGTAAAGCTCAGTCAGGTCGGGAGTAAGTACAATCTCTGTCCTCCTGTTTTTCTGACGGGCTTCAGCGCTGTTTGAAGGATCGATCGGTACATACTGGCTCCTGCCCCCGGCAGTAAGACGTTCGGGTGCGATGGAGGAACCCTCGAGAAGAACCCTCACGACAGTGGTAGCACGCTTCACACTGAGGTCCCAGTTATCCTTCAGCTGACCGCTGCCTGGATTATAGGGAACATTATCGGTATGACCTTCTATCAGGATCTGGATGCCCGGATTCTTATCCAGGACAGCTGCCAGCTTTCTGAGGGCATTGCGGCCGTTGGCGTCAATCTCCCAGCTACCCGATTTGAACAGGAGTTTCTCATCAAGAGAAACATACACCTTACCGTTCCTGTTGGTTACTGTAAGCCCGTTGTTTTCAAAACCCGTGAGAGCTTCAGATACCTTGTTTTTCAGTTCCTGTGCAATCCTTTTCTGTGTATCAAGAATCTTCTC
>CAZBQM010000011.1:0-3247 GCA_964494045.1 uncultured Rikenellaceae bacterium | reverse complement strand
AGCATATATTGCCTGCTGGTGCCCTGAAGGCTTTTGTATTTCTTTGCAGGAACGCATGACATCGGAACAACGATCAGCAACAGGAAAAATGCAGTAATAAGTGACGGCCTTTTCATAGTTCTCAATAATTAAACTTTTATACAACCAAATATCAGAGTAGTTGTTATCCAGTGACAACAACCCGACAAAAATAAGAAAATCCCTCAGAAGCTTCCGCTTCAGCCGGGGATAATAATTGCTATATTTGCACGGGAAACAGATACAGTATGATGACTGAGGAGGAGAGCCTTCTGTTTAAAATTTCTTCGCCCGCTGATCTCCGGAAACTCAAACCTGAGGATCTGATAAGGGTGAGCAGGGAATTAAGACAGTTTATCATTGATATAGTCAGTAATAACCCGGGCCACTTCGGTGCCAGTCTTGGCGTTATTGAACTGACGGTTGCACTTCATTATGCATTCAATACACCTTACGATAAGATAATCTGGGATGTAGGGCATCAGGCTTATGGACATAAGATCCTGACAGGCCGCAGGGATGTCTTTTTAACAAACAGGAAATACAAGGGTATCAGCGGCTTTCCGAAGATGTCGGAGAGTGAGTATGATTCTTTCGGCACCGGCCATTCTTCAACATCGATATCTGCCGCCCTGGGAATGGCTGTTGCGGCTGCCCGTAATGGTGAGAACCGTCATGTGGTTGCTGTCATTGGCGACGGGGCCATGACAGCCGGTGAAGCCTTCGAAGGCCTTAACAATGCCGGTGCTTCAAAGGCTGACCTTATTGTGGTGCTAAACGACAACAATATAGCCATCGATCCCAATGTGGGAGCTCTTAAGGAATACCTTCTCGACATCTCAACAAGCAACACATACAACAGGTTCAGGGATAAGATGTGGAATCTCCTTGGCAGAGTCGGGAAATATGGTCCGGATGCACGCACCCTGGCCGGGCAGATTGAAGCAGGACTTAAAAGCACCATCCTCGACAGGAGCAACCTGTTCGAGGGTATGAACTTCAGGTACTTCGGCCCGATCGACGGGCATGATGTCCTGCATCTTGCAAGGGTCTTTGAAGACCTTAAAAGGATACCGGGACCGAAACTTCTTCATTGCCTTACAGTAAAAGGGAAGGGATTCAGGCAGGCTGAAGAGAACCAGACAGCCTTTCATTCTCCCGGAAAGTTTAACAAGGACACCGGAGAATTCATTATAAAAAAAGACGACAGGGACAAACCCCCGGCCTACCAGGAGGTCTTTGGCAGAACTCTCGTCGAACTTGCAGGTATCAATGAAAAGATAGCAGGCATCACCCCTGCCATGCCCACAGGCAGTTCACTCTGCCTCATGATGAAGAAATATCCCGACAGGGCCTTCGATGTGGGTATCGCCGAACAGCATGCTGTGACCTTTGCTGCCGGTCTTGCCGCCCAGGGGATGATTCCCTTCTGCAACATATACTCGACGTTCATGCAAAGAGCCTACGACCAGGTCATCCACGATGTTGCCCTTCAGAAGCTGCACGTTGTGTTATGCCTCGACCGGGCAGGTCTTGTTGGTGCAGACGGGGCAACCCATCATGGCTTTTTTGATCTTGCCTTCATGAGGTCAATTCCCGGCATTATCGTCTCTGCTCCCATGAACGGTCCCGAACTGAGGAATATGATGTACAGCGCCCAGCTCGACAAGGTTAAAGGACCCTTTGCGATACGCTATCCAAGAGGCTGTAGCATGGTTACCGGCTGGGAGAAACCCTTTGAAGAGATAGAAACAGGAAAGGCCAGGCTCCTGGCAAGCGGAAGCGATATAGCCGTTCTGAGTATAGGCCATCCGGGCAATTTTGTTACCGACGCCCTGAAGATCCTTTCCGATGACGGGATTTCTGCGGAGCATTACGACATGAGGTTCGTCAATCCTATTGATACAGGAGTACTTCACCAGGTGTTCAGAAAATTTAAAAAAGTACTCACCGTTGAAGATGGATTCCTTAAGGGAGGCTTTGGCAGTGCCGTCATCGAGTTCATGTGCGACAACGGGTACAGTGCCGAAGTACGACGGCTGGGAATCCCCGACTATTTTGTTGAACAGGGAACCCAGGAAGAACTTATCAGGGAGTGCGGATTCGATACAGCCAGCATAGTGATGAATATCAGGGAGATGCTTGGTAAAAACGAAGAGCCTGCCGGCAAAGGAGAAAAGCCTGCCAACCAGTGAATTATATTACCATTGTGAAATACTAACCAAAGAAACCTTACATGAGAAAACTCCTGTACATCCTGCTTTTGATCTTTATAGCATATTCATGCGGAAATAGTTCCACCGGAAAGACAGATGAAGAGTGGATAAGCCTCTTTAACGGCAAAGATCTGACCGGCTGGGATATAAAGATAAAGGGATACGAACTAAACAATAACTATAATAACCTGTTCAAGGTTGAAGATGGTGTTATCAAAGCCAGTTATGAAAATTTTGATAAGTTCAATGGCGAATACGGCCATCTGATTTACAAGGAACCTTTTTCACATTACAGGCTAAGGGTTGAGTACAGGTTTGTGGGAGAACAGGCTCCGGGAGGAGAATCGTGGGCTTACAAGAACAGTGGAGTGTTGCTTCATTCACAGTCTGCTGCATCGATGGAACTCGACCAGGATTATCCTGTTTCCATTGAAGCCCAGCTCCTGGGAGGAGATGGTACAGCCGAAAGGCCAACCTGCAATGTATGTACACCCGGAACACATGTGGTGATCAACGGTCAGCTGGTAGAGCAGAATTGCACAAATTCCCTTTCAAAGACCTATAGCGGAGAGGAATGGGTCACTGCCGAATTCCTGGTCCTTGGCGACAGTATCATTAAACATATTGTTGAGGGGAAGGTAGTTATGGCTTATTCGAAACCCGTTGTCGGGGGGACCAATAAACCTGCAGACTATCCTGTTCCCGACGGAACAGCTGTGAAGGAAGGTTATATATGTCTGCAGGCTGAAAGTCATCCTGTCGAATTCAGGAAGGTGGAACTGCTTAAACTTGAGAAATAGGATCTGGGGCCGGGTAATCCGGAAAGACACAAAAGAGGCCTGACAGCATTGATGGAAAGAAAATTTTCATATTTTCGCATTGCGGATTGCAGTTGAATAATGGCGGTTCCGGAAGAGGATGGCAGGACCAGGCGACCAGCGGGTAGCCGGGCTGCAGGGGGCCGAGCGCTTAAAGCCCGACATGTTATGTCGGGCCAGCGAGGAGCCGGACTG